>NZ_JBNCAB010000046.1:0-58193 GCF_049805555.1 Burkholderia sp. DN3021
CGCGTCGGGCGCGGCCTGGGCGGCGGGCGACGCGCCGCCGCGCGCTGCATACGGCGGCAGCCAGGTTCGGGGAGAGGTGGCGTTCACGATCGAATCTCTTGCGGGTAAAGCGTCAACATACGGCCGGGCGTCGCGCGGACCAACCAACGATTGCGCATATCGAAACCGTGCCGACGCATAAGCGTCGATCGCGGCGTCGAAGCGGCGGCACCGCTCAACTGCCGCCGGCGGTTGCCGGATCGTCGAAGAAGTAGTCGCGCCACGACTTCGGCTCGTTGCGGATCGCGCCGGTGCGATGCATGAATTGCGCGAGCGGCAGCGTGTTCTGCGGCGCGGTCTTGAACTGCACCTGCGGATTGCGCAGGATCTTCAGCAGCAGCGCACGATCGATCTTCGATGCGTTCACGCGGATATAGGTATCGGCCGCGCGCTCGGGGTCGGCCGCGATCTGCCGCGCGGCGTCGGCCAGCGCGGCGACGAACGCGCGGTAGGTCTTCGGGTTGTCGTCGCGGAATTTCTCGGTGGCGTACAGCACGGTCGCCGAGCTCGGGCCGCCGAGCACGTCATAGGAGTTCAGCACGATATGCGCGTTCGGGTTGCCGGCAAGCTCCTGCTCCTGGAACGGAGGATTGCCGAAGTGACCGGTGATCACGCTGCTGTTCGCGAGGATCGCGGCCGTCGCGTCGGGGTGCGGAATCGCCTGCGTGAGCGCGTCGAGCTTGTCGAACTGCTTGTCGCCCCACTGCTTCGCGGCCGCGTACTGCAGCACGCGCGACTGCACCGACACGCCGACCGCCGGCACCGCGATGCGGTCCTTCGCGCCGAGGTCGGCGATCGTCTTCACGTTCGGGTTGCTGCTGACGAGGTAGTACGGGAAATTGCCGAGCGACGCGACACCCTTTACGTTCTGCCGGCCGCGCGTGCGGTCCCACACGGTCAGCAGCGGCCCGACGCCCGCGCCCGCGATATCGACCGCGCCGGACAGCAGCGCGTCGTTCACGGCCGCGCCGCCCGACAGCCGCACCCAGTCGACCTTGATGTCGATGCCGGCCTTGCGCCCTTCCTTTTCGATCAGTTGCTGGTCGCGCGCGACGTTCAGCATCAGGTAGACGACGCCGAACTGCTCGGCGATGCGGATGCGGCCCTCCGCGTGCGCGGCTTGCGGTGCGAGCGTGCCCGCAAACGCGAGCGCGGCGGTGAGCGTGGCCGCCAGCGCGCGGCGCGCCGGCAAAAACGAAAACGACATCGGAACTCCGGTCAGGATGGGGCGGAAGGATGACGCGGCACGCGGCTCAGAAAGGCGCGTCGCCTTCGATCGTCGTGCGGTACAGCTTGCGGCGCAGATGGTCGGGCGTGCCGGCGGCGAGATGCATCAGCGAACGGTTGTCCCAGAACACGAGATCGTGTTCGCGCCACCGGTGCCGGTACAGGTGTTCGGCGCGCACGCTGTGCGCGAACAGTTCGTCGAGCAGCGCGCGGCTTTCGTCGTCGGGCAGGCCGACGATGCGCGTCGTGAAATGCTCGCTGACGAACAGCGCGTTGCGGCCCGTTTCCGGATGCGTGCGCACGACCGGATGGACGACCGCATCGACCTGCGCGATCTGCTCGGGCGACAGGTTCGGCCGCCACGGGCTGCGCGCCTGCAGTTCCGCATAGCGCGCGAGATACGTATGCTCGGCGCGCCGCCCTTCGATCGCGCGGCGCAGGTGGGCCGGCAGCGTGTCCCACGCGAGATGCATGTTCGCGAACAGCGTGTCGCCGCCCTCCGCCGGCAATTCCTGCGCGTGCAGCAGCGAACCGAGGCTCGGCTTCTCCTTGTACGACAGGTCGGAATGCCAGAAATGGCCCGCGTCGCCGAGCCCGATCGGCTTGCCGTTCTCGACGATGTTCGACACGATCAGCACCTCCGGGTGGCCGGCAAGCGCGAACTGGTGCAGCACATGGATCTGCAGCGGGCCGAAGCGGCGGCTGAATGCGATGTGCTCGTCCGGCGTGATGCGCTGGTCGCGAAACACCAGCACGTGATGGTCGAGATGCGCGCGATGGATGCGCGCGAAACCTTCGGCGTCCAGCGGCCGCGACAGGTCGAGGCCGACCACTTCGGCGCCGAGCGGCGCGTCGAACGGAACGACGTCGAAGCGTTGCGCCGCACCGCTTGGCCGCGGATGCCCGACGGAAAGCGTTGCGGCGTCGCGGATGGCGGTAGTCGTCACGGCACAGCCCCTGATTCGTTCAAAACGCGAATCTACGAGTGCGTGCCGGACTGCGTCAACGAAGCGATTCGGATACGTTTATCTGCTGCGGTCATAAAGATCGCTGCTCGGGCATACGTGCGGCAACGGGCGGTTGCGCCGCGCACGAAACCGTCCGATCGGGACCTTCAGTCATGTCGATCGGGTGACGGGTCACGGAATGGACCGATGTGCCGCGGTCATTCTAACGATGTCGACGCGCGCTGCCGACCGCCGCACAGCGGCGTCGACGCGCGCCGTACGATCGTCGGACAGGCGTGCACGCTCATGTCGGTCCGGGCGAGCACAACGTAGCGTCGGCGTCGATGCACGCCGTCCCGTGCCCGGGTTGCACGCGCGGCCGGCCGGCCCCGTCGTGCGCGCCGATCACGTATCCGCCCGGATACGGAAATGCCGCCGTCCGCGATTCCATGCCATCCGGTTCCCGATCGGGAACGAAACAATCATCCAGCCACCTGCGGAGCATTTTCGTTTCCGATCGGATACGAATCGATGCCCGAACCCGCAAATTGTGCAATACTGTTCCCGCTCAGATACGAAGCACGGAGAACGTCATGCCGGAGACTCGGTCCGTCAACACGATCGGCGCCCTCGCCAACCTTATTCGCGCCGTGCGGCTCCAGCAGGGGTTCACGCGCGACGAACTCGCGAACGCCACGGGACTTTCGCCGAAATTCATCAGCCAGGTGGAAGCCGGGAAGCCGACCGCGCAAATCGGCAAGGTGCTGCTGCTGCTCGGCGAACTAGGCGTAAGCCTGTTCGCGCAGTCGTCAATCGAGATTTCGGCGGAAAACGCGCTCAAGGCCGCTCGACGCCGCAGGAGCGCTCATGGCGGCTAGAACGTTGATCGCGTCCGCGAACGGGCTGCGCATGGGCAGACTGACCGACGACAAAGGCATCTGGTCGTTCACGTACGACGCGCAGTGGCTCACCTCGCCGCACGCGTACCCGCTGTCGCCCGCGTTCGCGCTGCGCGCCGGCACCTTCACCGACAGCTCGACCGATCGCCCGGTCCAGTGGTTCTTCGACAACCTGCTGCCCGAGGAAGGGATGCGCACGTCGCTCGCGCGCGAGGCGAAGGTCGATGCCGCCGACGCGTGGGGCCTGCTCGCCTACTTCGGGCGCGAATCGGCCGGTGCGCTCACACTGCTGGCCGAAGGCGAACAGGAGGCGGCCGGCAGCATGCAGCCGCTTGGGCTCGACGAGCTCGAGCGCCGCATCCAGGCGATGCCCGAGCACGCGCTGACGGCCACCGCGCCCAAGCGCATGTCGGCGGCCGGCGCGCAGCAGAAGCTGCTGCTGATCCTGCGCGGCGACGCGCCGGACTACGCGCTGTTCGAACCGGTCGGCAGCGAGCCGTCGATGCATCTGCTGAAGCCGGACATGCGCGCCGCCGGCTATCCGCATTCGGCGATCAACGAGTTCTTCTGCATGAAGCTCGCGAAGCGGATGGGCCTCGACGTTCCGGACGTGCATTTTCTTCGCGCGCCGTCCGCGTGCTACGTGATCGACCGCTTCGACCGCGACACCGCGTCGGAGCCGGCCAGACGCCTGCACACGATCGATGCGATGCAGTTGCTGAACTACGATCGCGGCTTCAAGTACCAGCGCGCGAACGCGGAGGAGCTCGGCCGCGCGATCGGGCAGACCAGCACGCGCGCCCTCGCGCGCCTGTCGGTGTTCCGCTGGACGATCTTCAACGTGGTGATCGGCAATGGCGACGCGCACCTGAAAAACCTGTCGTTCTTCGTCGACGCGCGCGGCTACCGGCTTGCGCCGTTCTACGACATCGTCAGCACGGTCGTCTATCACACGCCGACACACCGCCCCGACCATCGCGGCGATCACTGGCCGCACTGCGAACTGACGATGCCGCTCGGCACGGCGACGCGTTTCGCCGACATCGACACGAATGCGCTGCTCGCGTTCGGCCAGGCGCTCGGGCTCAGGGAGAAGGCGGCCGCCAGCGAACTGCGGCGCTTTCTCGAACCGCTCGATCGCAACGTTGCGCTGACACTCGATGAAGTGCGCGAGATCGCGCGCCCGGATGCTGGAGAGATGCGCCTGCTGAACTCGATTGTCTCGATGCCGATCGCGGAGATGGGGCGCGCGCTTCGTCAGGCCCGCGGATGAACGGCTGCGGGCCAGCAGCGCGAACTGGTTGTAGGCGTCGATGACTTTCACGATCGCCTTGTCGAGGCGTTCCTCGGTCACGTATTTCAGATTCAGCCACGCGACCTGCTTGCGGCTGAGGTTTTTCGTGCTGGTCGCCGATGCGATCCAGAACGGGAGGCCCCCGACGGCGGAGAAGTTGCGCCGCGCGAGCCCGCACTGGATGCGGCACACGCATGCACTGGTGCGGGGCGCAGAATTGATCATGGTGCGTGACAACCTGCGCCATGCTTCGATCTCGACGGCGTCGACCTGCCTTCACAGCGACGCAGTGCAGCGAGTTCGGCAGTTCAATCAAGTGTTTGCCGCACGAAAATGAGCGGAGGGTCGTTTATATCGGCTTAAGGATAAGCGCAGGAATTTTCATAACTCAGAGGCTTATGATAGGGAATCGCGCTTATCTTGTTCGCCCCCTAAACGGCATCGTGCCCGGACGATGTATGCGACAATGCCCTACGAATGGAGCACCACCAATCATTTTTGATGCAATCGTCAGTAATTCATGCAACGACATCGCAAACCATCTGCAATAGACGATGCAACTGTCTCCTTGATTAGAAAATATTATGCTCAAGGCCAATTCGACGTCGCCATCCAGACGGCGCAGGCGCTCCTGGAACAGCATGGCGACCACGGGGAGTTGCTAAACATCGTTGGTGTGTGCCATTTGAAGCTGGGCAACGTCAGCACCGCCGAGGCTTGTTTGCACTGGGCAAGGCATGCAGCACCTCAATTGGCCGATGTTGACAATAATCTAGGTGTACTTTACCAGTCGCTCGGACGGTACGACGACGCGGAACGATCGTTTCGACTCGCCGTGTCGAAAGCACCCGGCCACGGCCAGGCGCTGCTGAATCTCGGCATGCTGCTTCGATCCGGACACCGGCTAAAAGAAGCGGAGCAGGCGATCCGCAGTGCCGTTGAGCATGCCCCTGGTAATTATGAAGCGTTGAACGCGTTGGGGCTGGTGTTGAAAGACCTAGGTTGCTACGACGAAGCCGATGCGACATATCGGCAGGCGATAGAGCTCCAACCTTGGCGTGCAGCGTCTAAACTCAATCTGGCCAATTTACTGCTGTATCGAAATAACTGGAGCGAAGGGCTGCCGCTCTTCGAAGCGCGCCACGAAACCGATTTCAAGGGAATGTTCTCAACCGCGCCTGCGGTGCCCTTTCCGCAGTGGATAGGGGAGCCGATCGATGGCGCTTCGCTGCTCATTTGGCCAGAACAAGGGCACGGTGATCAGATACAGTTGGTTCGCTATATCAAGAAACTCAAGTCACTCGGCGCGAAATGGATCACATTGGTGTGTTCCGCTGCCACCCAGCCACTTTTCTCGACTCTATCTGAAGTAGATGCAGTGGTTGCTCGCGATACGTTCAATCCGTCGACGTGCCCGCCTCACGATTTTTGGACCTATATCTGGAGTATTCCTGTTAATCTGAAGGAATCTCCTAATTCCATTCCGGCGACGCTACCTTATTTGCATGCCCCTCGTACCGAATTCAAATGGGATAAAATGATACCAGGCGGCCGTTTGCGAGTCGGTCTAGTATGGCAAGGAGCTCCAGGAAACCCGAATGATCGCGCTCGCTCATTGCCAGATCTGAAGACGCTAATCCCGTTGTGGCAGATCGAAGATGTTATTTTTGTCAGCCTTCAAAAGGAGGCAACCAGCGCGCAGATTCGAGACGGGATCGGAGATCGCTTTATCGTCAACCTGGGCAATAGTGTCGCCGATTTTGCCGACGTCGCCGCGATCATTTCCAGCTTGGATCTCGTTATTGGTGTGGATACCGCAGTGGCACACTTGAGCGCAGCGCTTGGCAAGCCTACCTGGATCTTGCTTTCGAACGTGGCTACCGACTGGCGCTGGACCTGCGCGGGTACGAAATCCGCGTGGTATCCGGACGTCGTCACATTATTCAGGCAGAAAGCGGAGGAAACGGATTGGGCCAATGCGGTCGCGCGCATTGTCCATGCGTTGTCTGCCGTGCGCAAAACATAATCCGGGATCCTCCTTGACGGCACGTTGCTCGCCATTTCATGAACAAACCGATCCGCAATGCAGATTGATTCAAGTCATGCATTTCTGATCAGTAATTTTTAGTTATATATCAGGGATTTTCTAGTGCCCTGTCATTTTAGATGCATGAAATCGGGTTCATCGCTTCGATATCAGATTGTTATGCTATATTATCGTTAACGATCGAATAACAGCCGCATTCAAGTTGGTAATTTGGCATCCGCCTCATTACGCAATTTGGCAAAACGATTTTTATTGAATGAAGAGGCGGGCGTCGCCTCCCCTAACATAAGTATTCTTATCACAACATCTCTATTCCTGAATCAAACTTGCATTTGAAAAAACGCCCCGCATGCAGCAGGGCGTGCCCCGCTCAACGCCCGATCGGCAATCCGGTCGGCTCGATCCAGCCGAGCTTGTACGCGATCAGCAGCGACAGAAACAGCGTGACCGACAGCCCGACGCGTGCCGCGAGCGACCACGCCATCCGCTTGGACTTGCCGCGATCGTGATTCATGAAATACAGCGCGAAAATCAGGCTCGCGATGATCATCGCGAATGCCACGGAGACCAGCAGGGTTTTCATGGGTGTTGCCTTTGAAGATCCGAATCGGCCTGAATCAGTTCGGCCAGTTTTTGTCGCTCGTCCGCGATGCCGCCGACGCCTGATGCCGGCCAGTCCAGCGCGACGCCGTTGCCCAGCGAATCGCGCACGAGTGCCTGGTAGCGCCGGTCGTTGATCCGGCCGTGGTCCATCGCTTCCGAGATCTCGTGCCGGAACGGCAGCGGGAAACTCGCATACGCACGCGACAGCGCCGCATATTGTCTCGCATCGATCTCTTTCGACGATGGTATGACGGTCCAGATCACCACGGCCACGATGGCCGTGAAAGGGATCGCCGTGTAGCGAAGAATGAATTTGACAGGTGTCATGAAGCAGGAGTCGAAGTCATGGCGAACGAGCCGGATATCCGGCTCGCCAGCCGATAAAAGCGGGATGAAAACAGGATTCTGCCGCGTTTCCGGCGCCCGTCGCGTCGCACGCCCTGTCGCGGCACGATGCTCGCAGGATCCCCGAACGAACGCGCTGAAAATCGCCACGGCCCCGCCTCGTCAAGCGCCGCGCGCCCGGCAGGCCGTCAGGATCCCGCGCAGCAAGTCGCGAGGCGGCGGCGGGCAGCCGGGAATCGTCACGTCGACCGGCAGGATCGACGCAACCGGGCCGCACACCGCATAGCTGTCGGCAAAGATGCCGCCCGTGCACGCGCACTCGCCGGCCGCGACGACGAGCTTCGGCGCCGGCGTCGCGTCGTATGCGGCGAGCACGGCCGCCCGCATGTTCAGCGTCACGGGCCCGGTCACGAGCAGCAGGTCCGCATGGCGGGGACTCGCGACGAACTTGATGCCGAGCCCCTCGATGTTGTAGTAGGCGTTGTTCAGCGCATGGATCTCCAGCTCGCAGCCGTTGCAGGATCCCGCGTCGATCTGCCGGATGCAGAGCGCGCGCCCGAGCAGATCGAGAATGTCCTGCCGGATGCGCCCCTCCTCGCGACGCCACGCGTCCTCCGCGGCCGGCACGGGCTCGTCGGGAAAATCGGTGCGCGCAAATTGCCGGATAAGCTGCCACATCAGAGGTCGTGCCCCGCGTAATTCAGGTTGAACGATTTGTTGATCAACGGAAAATCGGCAACGATATTGCCGATGATCGCATGTTCGAGCGCCGGCCAGTTCTGCCACGACGGATCGTGGCAATGGCACCGCGCGATCGCGTCGTCCGCTTCCGTCTCGAGCGCGACGAAGATATCGCCGCGCCATCCCTCGACCCAGCCGATCCCGCGGGCAGGCGCCGCGGCGGGCGCCACCTCGACGGCGACCGGTCCCGCCGGCAGATTCGCCAGCAGCACGCGCATCACGCGCACCGATTCGTCGATCTCGGCGAACCGCACGGCCACGCGTGCGGCAACATCGCCGCGCGGATCGCTCGCCGCGTTGACGGCGACCTCGTCGTACGGCGCGGACCGCATCGCCGCGCGCACGTCGAACGCGTGAGCGCTGGCGCGGGCGGCCAGGCCGCGCACGCCGAAGTGCGCGGCGACCTCGGCGGTCAATCTGCCGGTGCCCACGAACCGGTCCTGCAGCCCCGACTGGTCTTCGTAGATTGTCCGCATGACGCGCACGTCATGTTCGATGCGTTCGCACGCGTCCGACAGGCTCGCGACGCTGTCGTGCCCGACGTCGACCGCCACGCCGCCGGGCACGATCCGGTCCATCAGGTATCGATGCCCGAACGCGCGATCGTTCATCCGG
Source organism: Burkholderia sp. DN3021 (assembly GCF_049805555.1). Lineage (NCBI taxonomy): Bacteria > Pseudomonadati > Pseudomonadota > Betaproteobacteria > Burkholderiales > Burkholderiaceae > Burkholderia > Burkholderia sp. DN3021. The sequence goes on from NZ_JBNCAB010000046.1 coordinate 8,758, forward strand.
ACCCAGTCCTCCCTGAGCCGGGAAAACTGCGCGAGACCGAACCCGAACCCGGCGTCGTTGCCGAGCGCGCCGAGATCGCCGAGGTGGTTCGCCACGCGTTCGCGTTCGAGCAGGAGCGCGCGCAGATACAGCGCGCGCGTCGGCACTGCGGTGCGGCACGCGTGCTCGAGCGCCATGCAATAGGCCCACGAGAACGCGACGGTCGAATCGCCGGCGATCCGGCCCGCGACGCGATGGCCGTTCGACGCGGCCGTCCGCTCGAACAGTCGCTCGACGCCGCGATGCGCGTAGCCGAGGCGTTCCTCGAGGCGCAGCACCTTCTCGCCGACGACCGAAAACCGGAAATGTCCCGGCTCGATGATGCCGGCGTGGATGGGCCCGACCGCGATCTCGTGCACGCCGTCGCCGGCCACCGGCACGAACCGGTAGTTCGCCTCGTTCGATTCGAACGCCTCGACACCGCTCGCCGATCGTTGCAGCGGGAAATAGTCGTCGGGCCAGTTGCCGTGATTGAGCCACGGCCGCGCGTCCTGCGCGCCGCGCGCGCTCAGGCCGGTCAGGTCGAAGATCGCCCGCTGCATCCGGGCGGCGGACGGAAACAGCGGCGCCAGGTCAGGGAAATCCCCGCCGGCGTCGGGCTGCCGCCCGGTCGCGAGACGCACCCACAGGATGCCGTCGTCGCATTCGTACGCGGCGTTCACCGCAAAACCCGCGTCGCGCGCGTCGCCGCCCCACATCGCGACGAGCCGGCTCCGCTCCGATCGCGCGACGCGCGCCGTCTCGAGCCACCCCGCCGGGTCGACTTCCATCAGCGCCGCGCGCACCTGGCCCGCCCGGCATTCGAGCGGGACCGCGGCCTCCCTGGGTATCGATTCGAGTCGCATGCGTCACCCCGCCAGCATCGTCGCGGCCTGGCGATACCAGGTCGCCAGATAAGGCGGCACGTACAGGCCGAGCATCAGGCCGAGCGCCAGATGGACGAACACCGGCAACAGCGCCGGCCGGTGTCCGAGCGGTTTCGCCGTCGTCGTGCCGCCGAATACCATCCGCTGCACGCGCGCGAAGATCGCCGCGAAGGCGACGGCGAGCCCGAGCAGCAGCAACGGCGCGGTCCACGGCAGCGTGTTCATCGCGGTCGTCAGGATCAGGAATTCGCTCGCGAACACGCCGAACGGCGGCAGGCCGAGAATCGCGAGCGTGCCGAGCATCATCCCCCAGCCGACGGTCGGGCTGACCTGCAGCAGCCCGCGAATGCCGTCGATCGCCTGCGTGCCGGCCTTCTGCGCCGCATGGCCGACCGCGAAGAAGATCGCCGACTTGACGAGCGAGTGCACCGTCATGTGCAGCAATCCGGCGAAGGTCGCGACCGGGCCGCCGAGGCCGAAGGCGAACGTCACCAGCCCCATGTGCTCGATCGACGAATACGAGAACAGCCGCTTCACGTCCTTCTGCCGGAACAGCGAGAACGACGCGACCAGCACCGACACGAGCCCGAACCCGACCAGCAGCCGCCCCGGCAGTCCGTTGCCGAGCGCGCCGTCGGCCAGCACCTTGCAGCGCAGTACCGCATACAGCGCGACGTTCAGCAGCAAGCCGGACAGCACCGCCGAAATCGGCGTCGGACCTTCGGCATGCGCGTCCGGCAGCCAGCTGTGCATCGGCACGAGGCCGACCTTCGTGCCGTAGCCGACGAGCAGGAACACGAAGGCGATCGACACGATGGTCGGGTCGAGGTGCGCCTTGACCGCGACGAGGCTCGTCCACAGCAGCGCATCCCCGCCGGCCAGCTGCCGGCTTGCGGCGAGGTACAGCAGGATCGTGCCGAACAGCGCCTGCGCGATGCCGACGCCGCACAGAATGAAATACTTCCACGCGGCCTCGAGGCTCGCGGCCGTCCGGTAGACGCTGACGAGCAGCACGGTCGCCAGCGTCGCCGCCTCCATCGCGACCCACAGCACGCCGAGGTTGTCGGTCAGCAGCGCGAGCAGCATCGCGAACATGAAGAGCTGATACATCGCGTGATAGAGCCGCATCCGCGCGGCCGTCATCCGGCCGCGATCCTCCTCGACCTGCATGTACGGACGCGAGAACAACGACGTCGTCCAGCCGACGAACGCGGTCAGCGCGACCAGGTAGACGTTGAGCGGATCGACGAAGAACGCGCCGTCGAACACGCTCGACGGGCCGTTTTCGACGGTGTGCGCGGCGAGCGCGAGCGTCGCCGCGAACGTCGCGAAACTGAAGCCGGCGTTCAGGTTGCGCGCGACGCGGCTGGACCGCACGCACGCGAGCGTCGCCGCGGCCGCGAGCGGCAGGCCGAGCACGGCGAGCACGACATGGGCCTCATTCATCTTTGAGCGTCTCGAGGTGATGGATGTCCAGGCTGTCGAACTGCTCGCGGATCTGGAACATGAACACGCCCAGGATCAGGATGCCGACCAGCACGTCGAGCCCGATGCCGAGCTCGACGATCATCGGCATCCCGTTGGTCGCGGCCGTCGCCGCGAAAAACAACCCGTTCTCCATCGACAGGAAGCCGATCACCTGCGGAATCGCCTTGGCGCGCGTGATCATCGCCATGAACGACAGCAGCACGCAGGCGAGCGCGATACCGAGCGCGCCGCGCGCAACCGAGGTCGCAAGCTGGCTGATCGGCGATGCGACGTTGAACGCGACGATCACGAGCACGATGCCGATCAGCTGCGTGGTCGGGATGTTGATGAGCGGTTCGACGTCGGCGCGCACGTCGAGCCGGCGCACGAGTCGATACAGGAGCCACGGGATCACGCCGACCTTCAGCACGAGCGTCAGCCCGGCGGACACGAACAGGTGCGCGTCGCCTGTCAGCACGCCGAGAATCAGGTTGGCCGACACGAGCGCGACGCCCTGCAGCGTATAGAGATGGATCAGCGACAGCGTGCGTCGCTGGCTCAGCATCGCGAACGACAGGATCAGCAGCAGCGCCGCCAGGAAGTTGATCAGTTGCGTCGCGTAGCCGTGCATTCACGCCCCCAGCAGGATGTGCACGAGCATGCCGATCACCGCGAGCAGGAACGCGGTGGCGAGAAACTCGGGCACCCTGAACAGCCGCATCTTCGCATTGACGGTCTCGACCGCGGCGAGCGCCGCGCCGCCCGCCATCAGCTTGACGAACAGCACCGGCACCGCCAGCAGCAGCGCGAGCGGGTTACCCGCCTCGGCAATGCCCCACGGGACGAACAGCGCGAGGCCGATGCACGAATAGGCGAACAGCTTGAGGCTCGCCGCCCATTCCATCAGCGCGAGATGACGCCCCGAGTATTCGAGCATCAGCGCCTCGTGGATCATCGTCAGTTCGAGATGGGTGGCCGGATTGTCGACGGGCAGCCGTGCGTTTTCGGCGAGCGACACCAGCGTGAACGCGATGCCGGCAAACGCCAGGCTCGGATAGAGCGTGAGCTCGCCGCGCCCGAGCGTGCCGACGATGCTCGTCAGCAGCGTCGACTGCGTGATCAGCGACGCGGACAGCAGGACCATCAGCAGCGCCGGCTCCGCGAGAAAGCCGATCAGCATCTCGCGCCGCGCGCCGAGCGTGCCGAATGCCGTGCCGATGTCCATCGCGGCGAGCGACAGCGCGACGCGCGCGAGCGCGAACAGGCCGACGAGCGCGATCGCGTCCGCGGCGGGCGACAGCGGCAGCTCCGTCGACAGCGTCGGCACGATCGCGCACGCGAGCGTCATCGCGGCCCAGACGACGTAGGGCGCGCCGCGGAACACCGCGCTCGCGCCGTGCGCGACCACCGATTCCTTGTTGAACAGCTTGTGGAGCATCCGGTACGGCTGCCAGACCGACGGCGCGCGCCGGTTCTGCAGCCACGCGCGGCACTGGTTGATCCAGCCGGACAGCAGCGGCGCGGCGGCGAGCGCCACCACGATCTCGAGGATCTGCGATACCACGCCGGAGACGGTCACCATCTTCTCACCAGCATCAGGAGCAGGATCAGCACCGCGAAGCTGTAGGTCAGGTAGACGGCGATCCGGCCTGTCTGCAGCCGGCCCGCCCATTCGGCCGCGCGCAGCGTGATCGCCGCGATGCGCTCGTAGAGCAGCCAGGTGCGATCGGCGACCGACACCCGGTACGCGGGCTGCGCGTCGAACGGCGACGGCAACTGCCGCTCGATGCGCAGCAGCGGCGCGAAGATCTCGCGGATCGGCTGCCCGAACCCCTCGGCCGTGTCCTGCATCCGCGTGGTCGGAAACGGGAAGCCGCAACCCCACGGCGCGGCGCGGCGCAGCCGGCCGTGGTAGAAGCGCCGCACCAGCAGCCACGCGAGCCCGCAGCTCGCGACGAAAAACAGCATGAACACGGCCGGCATGTAGCTCGCGCGCGCGGTCGACACCGGCACGAACAGCAGCCAGCCGTGATTGTCCGCGCCGACGCCGGCGCCGACGAGCCCGCGCGTAACCGGATCCAGCAGCTTGACGAACTGCGCGGGCATCAGCCCGAGCAGCACGCTGAGCGCCGCGAACCAGCAGAACGCGAGCCGCTCCCACGCATTCGCGTCGCGGGCGCGGCTCAGTTTGGCTTCCCTCGGCTGCCCGAGAAACACGATGCCGAAGAACTTGACCATCGTGTAGCCGGCGAGCGCGGCCGACATCGCAACCAGCGCGGCCGCGATCGGCACCGTCATCGCCAGCACCGAATCCGGCAGGCCGGGCGTAAACAGGAACGCCTGCAGCAACAGCCACTCCGCGACGAAACCGCTCAGCGGCGGCAGGCCGGCGCTCGCCGCGACGCCCGCGAGCACGGCCCAGGCCGTCCACGGCATGAAACGGATCAACCCGCCGAGCTTGCCGAGATTGCGCTCGCCGGTGGCGTGCAGCACGGCGCCCGTCCCCAGGAACAGCAGGCTCTTGTATGCCGCATGCGCGACGACCTGATAGAGCATCGCGGTCAGCGCGAGCGCCGCCAGGGTCGTCATGCCGAACGCGCGAAACAGGACCGCGAGCCCGAGCGACACGAACATCAGGCCGATGTTGTCGATCGACGAATAGGCGAGCAGGCGCTTCATGTCGACCTGGATCGTGCTGAAGACCACGCCGAGCAGCGTGGTGCCGCCGCCGAGCACGAGCAGCAGCACGCCCCACCACGCGATCTGCACGTGCAGCAGGTCGAACACGGTGCGCAGCAGCCCGTAGAGCCCCACCTTCAGCACGAACCCGCTCAGGAGCGCCGACACGGGGGACGGTGCGGCCGGATGCGCATCGGGCAGCCATACATGCAGCGGAAATACGCCCGCCTTCGCGCCGAAGCCGACGAGCGCGAGCAGGAACGCGAGCGACGCCCAGGTTGCATCGAGCGACTGGGTGCGCATGTTCGCGAACGTGTAATCGCCGGTGCGCGCCTGCAGGATGCCGAAGCACAGCAGCAGCGCGAGCGCGCCGACATGCGAAATCAGGAAATACAGGTAGCCCGCACGGCGGATTTCGCCGATCCGGTGGTTGGTCATCACGAGAAAGGTCGCGGACAGCGTCAGCGTTTCCCACGCGACCATGAACGCGTACGCGTCGTCCGCGACGAGCACGAGCGCGATGCTCGCGACGCACACGTGATATTCGCAGCAGATGAGCCCGGGCGCGGCGCCCTCGCCCTTGCGGAAGTAGCCGGCGGAGAACGCGCCGATCCCGGCGCTGACGAGGCCGAGCACGAACAGGAAATAGCCGGACAGGCGGTCGAGCCGCAGATGGAACGGCAGGTCGGGCAGCCCGATCGGCAGCACCGCGACGGACGGCTCGGCAAACACGCCCGCGAGCCCCGCGGCCGCCAGCAGCAGCCCACCCAGCGCACCGAGCGGAAACAGCCCGTGCGCGACGACCCGCGTGCGATGCAGCGCCCCGAGCCCCAGCGCGCCGATCGCGAGCCAGGCAGCCACGACCAGCAGCACGAAATGGATGACCGGCACGGGTGCCATCCGGATTGTCTCCAGTACGCTCGGGTTGAACGGGGGCATGGAACGGCGACGGCAGGCGCGCCGGCTCCACGTGCATTATTGCATCGAAAGCCAAATCTGGCTAACAGGATATGATAATGGCATTATCATACAAGCCACATGATTCGAGGAAGCCGGCGACTTCGCGGGCCGCCCGTTCGGCCCGAAGGGCGCCGTCCGGCATGTCCGCGCCCGCGATCCCGGCGATTGAGCGAAGCCCCTATGCCAGCGCAGTACTTTCGAAGCCTGACGGGTAAACACCGCAGCGCAACCGCGAACCGCCAGCTCGGCTTTTCGCTCGCGTTCGTCGCCGGCGCGACCAACGCGGGCGGCTTCCTTGCGGTCAGGCAATACACGTCGCACATGAGCGGCATCGTGTCGGCGATCGCCGACCAGGCGGCGCTCGGCGACATTCCGCTCGCGCTGGCCGGCATCAGTTCGCTGGCGTCGTTTCTCGTCGGCGCCGGCTGCTCGGCGGTGCTCGTCAACTGGGGGCGCCGCCGCGGCCTGCAGAGCCAGTACGTGCTGCCGCTGCTGGTCGAGGCCGTGCTGCTCCTGCTGTTCGGGCTGCTCGGCAGCCACCTCGCGCTGTGGGAAGCGTTCTTCGTGCCCGTGACCGTGATCCTGCTGTGCTTCATCATGGGGCTGCAAAACGCGATGATCACGAAGCTGTCGGGCGCGGAGATCCGCACGACGCACATGACCGGCATCGTGACCGACCTCGGCATCGAGCTGGGCAAGCTGTTTTACTGGAACCGTTCGGCCGTCGACGTGGACATGCATGCGGTTGTCGCCAACCGCGCGAAGCTGAGGATTCACGCCACGATGCTGGCGTCGTTCTTCGTCGGCGGCCTGGCCGGCGCGATCGGCTTCAAGTACGTCGGCTATGTGTCGACGGTACCGCTCGCTGGCATGCTCGTCACGCTCGCGATCGTGCCCGTGGCCGACGACGTGCTGACCTGGTTCTGCCGGCTCGATCGCCGGCCCTGAGCCGGCGCGAAACCCGACCCGTGCGGGCGCATCCCGGCGGGCCGTCCGGATGGATGACCGGACCGCACGGCAACCGGCCGGACAACCCGTTTCGGCCGTGACGCCGAAAGCAGATGTATTATAATTTGATTAACATATCCGCCGACCTGTCCGCGCAATGGAAACCAAGACCGCCCGCCTGACCGTCCTGATCGATCCCGCCAAGAAGGAAGCATTCGAGATGCTCTGCGCGGCGCAGGATCTCACGCCGTCGCAAGTCGTACGTCAGTTGATCCGCGAGTATCTCGAGCATCACGGCGTGACCTACAAGACCAAGAGCCCGCTCGGCAAGCGCATGAAGTAACCGCGGGTCAAGCCCCGATTTCCCAGCGCCCGGGCGCTTGCTCGCGCCAGACCAGCCGCGCCGGATCGATGCCCGCGCCGCTCTTCAGCCGCCGGGCCGTGGCGGCCAGCTTCAGTTCGCCGGCAACGGCGAACTGAAGCGCGCGCTCGAGCAGGATGCGCAACGACGGCAAGCGATCGCTGCCCTTCCATGCGAACGCGACGAAATTGTTGTCGTCACCGCACGGGACCAGCGCATACGACGCACCGAACACGGCGCCCAGCCGCTCGAGGTACAGCGGCAGCGCCGGATCGTCGTCGGTGAAGTTGATCGCGAGCACGCCCGCGTCGTTCAACCGCTCGCGGCACGCCGCGAAGAAGGCGGCGCTCGCGCACCGGCCCGGCATGCCTTCGGCGACGAACGCGTCGTGCAGGATCACGTCCGCGCGCACGTCCGCCTCCGTCATGTAGTCCGCGCCATCGGCACACACCACCCTGAAGCGCGCATCGTCCGCAGGAATCCTGAACACGTCGCGCAGCGCGATCACCTCGGGATTGATCTCGACCGCATCGATCGCCGTATCGGGCAGATGCCGGTGGCAGTATTTCGCCAGCGAGCCGCCGCCGAGCCCGAGCATGCAGATGCGCGCGGGCGCGGGCTGCAGCAGCAGGAAGCCCATCATCACGCGCGTATAGCCGAGCGCGAGCGCGGCCGGATTCTTCAGCGACATGAAGCTCTGCGTGGCGAGATGATCGAAGTGCAGCGACACCGCATGGCGCGTCTCCAGCACGAACGGCCGGCCATCGCGCAACGGCGTCGACAGGAATCTGACGAACGCATCGTAGGAGGTTCGATCCTCTGCCATGCTTGCTATACCCGGGTAGTCAAACAGTCGAAGCCGCTCGAAGCGCGGGCGGCCGGCCGCGCGAACGAAGCGCCGCCGCGGCGGCGCACGCGCGCAATCACACCTTCTTCAGGAAACAGGCCTTCAGCATGAAGCCGCCGGCGTCCGTCTTGCAGTCGACTTCGTGATCGCCGCCGACGATCCGGATGCTCTTGACCTTGGTGCCCATCTTCAGCGTGATCGACGAGCCCTTCACGCGCAGGTCCTTGATCAGCACGACCGAATCGCCGTCCGACAGCACGTTGCCGTTCGCGTCCCTGACGACGTCGCCGGCCGCTTCATCGCCGGCTTCGGCACCGGCCGTCGCCGACCATTCGTGACCGCAGTCCGGGCACACGTAGAGCGTGCCGTCCGGGTAGGTGTTTTCCATCGCGCATTGCGGGCAGGCAGGGGCGGCGTTCATTGCAGCATCCATCGGGTAAGGTTCGAGTCGAAAAAACGGGCAAGCGCAGCATCTGCTGCACACGGCATTATAATACAATACACATGTTTTCCATCGCTGTACTATAATCCTCGCTTCCCGCCGTTCATCGGACTTGCTGGCGGTTTCGCTGAGGATGTCGACATGTTCGAGCTGGATGGTGCACTGCTGCGGCCCGATCGGCGCCCCGTGACGCTTCGGGAAATCACGGAAAACCGGCCGCTCGTCGTCGTGGGTGTCGGGCGCGGCGTCGAACGCGGCTTCCAGCTGATTCATCGCTTCCACGACGTCGGCGCACAGCTGGCGGCGGCCGAGATTCACCTGGCTTTCGTGTATCCGGCGGAATCGGCCCGGCACGTGACGGACCCGATCTCGGTCGCCTGCGTGCGGTTCCGGCGCCATCCGCACCTGCTGCTCGATGCCGACGACCATTGCTTCGCGCGCGGCGTGCCGCCTCGATCGCTGCGCGCCGTGTTCGTCAACCCGGAAATGGAACGACTCGCCGGCATCGACATCGACTTGCGCGACGCCGCGTGGGAAGCCGCGTTTCGCGCGTTTCTCGCGCACTGCGGGCTCGGCGCCGCGCACGGCCCCCGACGACTCAACCAGAGGCTTTCGTAAAAAACGTGGCAACCGTCGTCTACCTTCAAATCGGCGCCGCGTGGAACCGGACCCGCGCAGGCGCGGCCAGGGACGCGGTCGTCGCAGCGGCACGCCGCTTCGAAAGCGACATCGTGCTGATCGTGAACGGGTGCCGCGGCAACGCGAAAAACGGCGCCGCGATCGCGTCGCTGGAGTTGCGCGGCGGCACGTCCGCCCAGGTGCTGGCCGCCGGGCCCGATGAGGAAGCGGCGCTTCAGGCGCTGCTGCCGTTGCTGCAGGAGGGTTGACCCGCGTGCCGCCCTCCGCCTCGTCGCGCGTCGACCTGCTGCTGTCGATGCGCTCACGCCGCGAGACACGCGCCCGATGACGGAATACCTGCCGCCGCATTCCGCAGCCGCGCTGCCGCGATCCACACCGTATACCCATTCCCGGAGGAAGTCATGAGCGACCAAGACACGTCAAACGCCCCCAACCTGTCGGCGTCCGCCGTCTGGGCACTCGAACGCCTCGCCGACGTTCGCTACGGCCGGGATGCACCGGCGCTCGGCTGGTCGATCGCGCGGGAACTCGTCGGTGCGGGTTTCGCCTGCCATCCGCCGCACGGCCGCTCCGGCATTTCGATCACGTCCGCAGGACGGTCCTTCCTGAAAAGCCTGAAGTAGCAGCCGCGCGGGCGGATTCCGCGGTATCGTACCGGCACGTTCCGCGCGGCCGGTCCGCGTGCCTCCCCCTTCCTGCCCATGGAATGCCCGATGACGTCGAATGTCCCGCCGCCCGTCGCCTCCCCGCCCGTCCTCGACACGCCGCGCCTCGTCCTCGAAGGCCATCCGCTCGGCGACTTCGACGCGCTCGCCGCGATGTGGGCCGAACCGGACGTCGTCGCGCACATCTTCAACGGCGAGCCGTCCGCGCCGCGCGACTCGTGGATGCGCATGCTCGCGTATCGCGGGCTGTGGCCGCTGCTCGGCTACGGCTACTGGGCGATTCGCGAGAAGGCGTCGGGCCGTTATGTCGGCGATCTCGGCTTCGCCGATTTCCACCGGCTCGTCGAGCCGTCGATTCGCGGGGTGCCGGAAGCCGGCTGGGCGCTGGCGACGTGGGCGCACGGCAAGGGCTATGCGACCGAGGCGCTCGCGGCCGCGCTCGCGTGGCTCGATGCGCAGCAGCGGTTCGAACGCAGCGTGTGTTTGATCGCGCCGACCAACGTCGCGTCGATCCGCGTCGCGGAGAAAGCCGGTTATGGCGATCCAGTGCGCATCAGGTTCAACGACACCGATTCGTTGCTGTTTTCACGCGCGAGCCGGTAGGCACGATGGCGCAGCCGCTATCGCGGGCGTGCCGCATCCGCTTGCGGTGCGTGTGGTTCAGCCGCACTCACTCCGCAACCGGTTCGTAGAAATTCGCAAAGAGCCTGTCGTCCATCGGCCAGCAGTTGCCGCGCTCGTCGAGTAATATCCAGTCGCCAGGCTTCACCGAACGCCAACCCTCCGGCGTGGCGACCGCCCATACGCCTTCACGGTTCTCCACTCGATCATGGTCGCCATCGGCGAACCACCGTGTTGCATCGACATAATTGATGCGTTTTCGAAATCGCATACCGCCACCGAAACGTTAACCCGTGACAGGCACTTCCAAAGATCTGTCCGCGTATTGAGCATGGGCACCCGGGTAGGGACGCTCATGCGGGAAAAGAAGGGTTTCGGGATGCCATGGCATCCGCCCCGGGAGACAGCGGCTTCGCCGCCAACACCTGCGTCGCCGGCCCGGTTTCGTACAACGCAATCCAGCCCTCGGCGATAAGTGCCTCGAACGTTTCCCGGGCGACGGTGGAGATCCGGACATCGATCTCCTGCATTCTCCCGATCGCCGCGCGAACCTCGTCCGGTTGATCGGGCGCAAGCGCAATCACAAACCTTGAACGTGTTTCCGCGGCCCGGACGGCCTCGCTCCAGTCAGCCCGGGCGACCGCGACTTCGATCGCATTCGTGAGCACGTCGAGATTCTGGATGACTTGCAGTGGCGTCATTTCGCACTCCTGTCAATACGTCGTACGGTCCGGATGCTTTTTCCTCGAAGGCCCATGCGACGTCAACACCGATCCTCACGAGCTCAATGCCGGCGGTGACGCGCCGAATGCGGGCAACCTCGTGTTTTCGGTCACCGCCTTCGTCGCTGCAAGACATGCACGTCCGTCAGTTGCGAGGATTGTAGGGAACCATGCGCCGCGGCGTACGTAATATTTTGTAATGATATGTCGAGCAACCTTTACGGGGCTTCGCGTTGGCCAGCGCAAGCGGCGTTCGCGCAAGCGGTTTTCCGCAAACGTTTTTCACCCGAACGACGCCTCGCCAGGGCTCCCTGCCGGCTACGCGCCGGATATCGCTCTGAATCTTTTCACCCGAATATCGAGCCGTTCGCCGCCGACACGATTCCACACCGTCATCCGTTCGCTTTTCCGCAAGCGGGTGACGATTTCCGTGCAGGCGTGCTCAACGAACGATGCAGATTTCATCACATTCCATCGGAATGTTGCGCAGTATCATGCACCTCGCTTCGGTTACCACGCGTTCGGACTGGGCCTGACCGCTCGTCATTTTCCCGCATTGCCTCCTCGTTTACCGATGCCCATCCGAATCCTGCTCGTCGAAGACGACGTCCATTTGTCCGCGCTGATCGCAGACTATCTGCGCAAGCATCGGTACAAGGTGGACACGCTGTTCGACGGTACCGACGCCGTATCCACGATCGTCGCGAATTGCCCCGACCTCGTGCTTCTCGACATCAACCTGCCGGGCAAGGACGGCTTCGAGATTTGCCGCGAGGCACGCACGCAATATGGCGGCATCGTCATCATGGTGACGGCACGCGACGAAAAGTTCGACGAGTTGCTCGGCCTGGAATTCGGCGCGGACGACTTTCTCCGCAAGCCGATCGAGCCACGCATTCTGCTCGCGCGGATCAACGCGCAGTTGCGACGACTACGCATGCGGCCGGCCGACTGCGCGCCGGAATCGCCCCAGCGATTCGCGTTCGGCAAGTTCTCCATCGACCGGTCGGATCGCCAAGTTCATCTTCCTGACGGTAGCGCGCCTCGCCTTACCTCGGCCGAATTCGACCTGCTGTGGGCCCTTGCCAGCCGCGCCGGCGAGGTGGTCAGCCGGGAAGACCTGACGCGGCTGTTACGCCGCATCGAGTTCGACGGCCTCGATCGCACGATCGACTGTCACATCTCGAAGCTGCGCCGCAAACTGCGTGACGACGCGCTCGAACCGAAGCGAATCAAAACGATCCGCGGCAAGGGTTATCAGTTCAGCAAGCACGCTTGGGATTAGCGCCGAATCCGTGCCGGCGCGTTGCGTCGCGTGCCACATGTGCGCCGCACGAGCGCACGAGTCGATCAACTGCCCACCGGCTGTTGCGCGCGTGCCGCCCCTTGCGCGCCGCCGGCCTGCCATCCTCCGCCCGGCGCCTTGCACGACAGGCAGAGATCGGTCGTCTGCAGCGCGACTTCCCCCGCACGAACACGCCGACTGCAACCGACGCGCAACCGGCATTCACCGCGCGGATGCGTCGCGATCTGCGATGCCGCAACAGAAATGACAACCGGTTGAAAAAACGTCCGCAGTTCTCGTGCCGATCGTTCCGCAGCCGTACCGCGCCCCCATTCTCCCCGTCACGATTCGGGCGGATTGTCGGCCGGCTCGCCTTCCCGCTCGGCTGCCCGCTTCGCCATGTCGAGGTAGGTCTGCGCGAGCGCGCGCAATTCTTCCTCCGATGCGTCCTCGATCCCGATCAGCCGGTCGCTTGCCGCGTGCGTGACCGCGAGAAGCTCGTCGAGCTTCAGATGCAGCGCGACGCTGTCGCGGTTCTGGTTGCGTTGAAGCAGGAACACCATCAGGAACGTGATGATCGTCGTCCCGGTATTGATGACGAGCTGCCACGCATCCGAATAGTGGAAGAGCGGCCCGGTGAAGAGCCACAGCACCGTGACGGCGACCGCGCTGCCGAACGCGACCGGCGAACCGGCCCACACGGTAACGTGCGACGCGAAGCGTTCGAAGAGGCGCGTGACGGGATGGCGCGCCGGCCGGTACGCCGCTGCGACGCCGGCTCTGAGTTCGCCGCCCGCGTCCTGCCGGACGCGGGAAGGATCGTTCGATTCGCGCATGGCGCCTCCCGGATACGAATGTCGGATCGCGGCGCATGCCCGGGGTTCGGTCCCGTATGCAAGCGCTGCACACCCAGGAGCAGGTCGCATGCCCGGTCGCCTCGCCGCGCAGTGCCACGCACGGCACCGATGACATAGTGGGCGCTATCGCGGTAGCGCTGCGGCAAAGTCCTCATCCCGGCAAGGAACAAGAGCCGCGCTCCCGGCAACTCCCTGGCATATGCGGCCGCTATCGAGCGGCGACCGCTTCGGATGCGCCAGGTTGCCAGCCGCCACCGAGTGCCTTGAACGCGGCAACCGCTGCTCGTGCCGATTCTGTTTGCGCCTGCACGCGCTCATCGGAGGCACGCAGCAAGCTTTCATCGGCCTGCAAGACCTCGATCAGACTGACGACGCCTTTCTGGTAGGCCGCAAACGATGCCGCCCGCGCCCTGCCGAGCGAGTTCACTCCGTCGGCCAGAACGGTAGCCTGCTCCTCGCGCTTGACGAGCGCCGAGAACGCGTTTTCGACGTCCTCGGTGGCGTGCAGCGCGGCGAGCCGGTAGGCGGCCAGCATTTCGGCCTCCTGTCCTTTTGCCTGCGCGATCTGCGCATTGATCCGGCCGAAGTCGAACAGACGCCAGCGCAAGCCGAGCACGCCGGCAGCCTGATTCGCGCCGCCGGAAAACAGGTTGCCCGCGCCCATTGTCGTTGCGCTGCCGATCAGCCCGCTCAGCGAGAACTTCGGGTAATACTCGGCAATGGCCATACCGATGCGCGCGTTCGACGCCGCGACGCGACGCTCGGCCACGAGCAGGTCGGGCCGGCGCCTGAGCAGCTCTCGCGGGGATCCCATCGTCGCGATCTGCGGCGCAACCGGGATATCACCGTCGTCCAGAAGTTCGGCCCGATGTGTGCCGGGCTGCGAACCGAGCATCACATCGAGCGCATTCATCGACGCTTCCAGCGCCGCTTCCAGCACCGGGACAGATGCGCGAACCTGGGCCAGCGCGCCTTCGGCCTGCCTGACCTGAAGCTCCGCCGCCAGACCTTTTCCATACAACAGATTGATGGTCGACAGCAGATCCTGCTGCGTCTGCACCTGGCGCCGCGCGACCTTCAGGCGGCCCTGCAACCCGCGAATGACGATGTAAATGTCCGCGGTCTGCGCCGCGACGGCCAGCCGCGTCGCCACCGCCCCCGCTTCCGAGGCCCGATAGTCGGCGAGCGCCGCTTCCCGGCCGCGGCGCAGGCCGCCGAACACGTCGAGTTCCCAGCTCGCGCTGAAATTGGCCTCATAGTCGTTGCCGTAACGGTCGAAACCGGGCGTCGAATTCAACACCCGTCCCAACGGGGTCTCGACAGACTGGTAGACGCGCGCGGCCTGGCCGCTGACATTGCCGGACGGCAACAGCGCGGCGTTCGCCGACCCTAGCGCCGCGCGGGCCTGCGCGACGCGAGCTGCGGCCTGCGCAAGATCGAGGTTCTGCGCGAGCGCGAGCGTGACGAACTGCGTCAATTGCGGATCGCCGAAACCCGTCCACCACGTCGCGAGTTCGGCTTCGGCGGCCGCGTGCCGCTGCTCCACGGCGGCCTGGCCCTGGAACCGCTCCGGCATGGCCGGATCCGGCTGCACGTAGTCGGGCCCGACGGCGCAGCCGGCCGACAGAGCGGCGGCAAGAACCGCGGCAACGATGGGTTTGGGTAGCATGAGGGGCTTCGCAAGAATCCGGTAGTGACTATAATACCAAATAGTCACTCGTTGTCCATTCCTGTCAGCCCGCAGCCCATGAAAAAAGACGCCCCTCCCCCGATCCCCGCACGCGGTCCGGCCGACCACGACGTCCGGGATCAGATCGTGGCCGCCGCCACCGAGCACTTCAGCCGGTACGGCTATGAAAAAACGACCGTGTCCGATCTCGCCAAGTCCATCGGCTTTTCGAAGGCGTATATCTACAAGTTCTTCGAGTCGAAGCAGGCGATCGGCGAAATGATCTGCGCGAACTGCCTGCACCAGATCGAAACCGACGTCCGGGCGGCCGTGGCCGACGCCAGCCTGCCGACCGAAAAGCTGCGGCGGATGTTCCGGGTCTTTACCGAAGCGAGCCTCCGGCTGTTTTTCCGCGATCGGAAGCTGTACGACATCGCCGCATCGGCCGCCACCGGGAACTGGCAGTCGGTGCAGGCGTACGAAGCGCGCGTGCAGACGCTGCTGCAGGACGTGCTGCAGGAAGGCCGCCAAAGCGGCGACTTCGAGCGCAAGACGCCGCTCGATGAAACCGCGATGGCGATCTACCTGGTCATGCGGCCGTATCTCAATCCGCTGCTGTTGCAGTACAACCTCGACACGATCGACGTCGCGCCCGCCCAACTGTCCAGCCTCGTGCTTCGCAGCCTGTCGCCGTGATGCGGCACCGTTTGTGACTATTGACTAATTTAGTCACTGGAACCACAATGAAAGTCCCGATCACTTCGCCAATGGGACTTTCATGCTTCGGCGTCGCCTCGCTCTGTCCGCACTCGCTTCCGCACTGCCCTTCGCGCTAGTCGCTTGCAGCGGAAAAGCGCCTTCCGATCCGCGCACGGAGGCGCCGCTCGTGCGTACCGCCATCGTGCAGGCAGCGGCGCCCGCGTCCCGCTCGTTTACCGGCACCGTCGCCGCCCGCGTGCAGAGCGACCTCGGGTTTCGCGTGTCCGGCAAGGTGCTCGAGCGGCTCGTGGACGCCGGGCAAACCGTCAGGCGCGGCCAGCCGCTGATGCGGATCGATCCCGTCGACCTGAAGCTCGCGGCGCGCGCACGCGACGAGGCCGTCGCGGCCGCGCGGGCCCGCGCGCGGCAGACTGCCGAGGACGAAGCCCGCTACCGCGACCTGCGCGGCACCGGCGCAATCTCGGCATCGGCGTATGACCAGGTCAAGGCGGCGGCCGATGCCGCGAAAGCGCAACTGAGCGCCGCCGAAGCCGACGCCGACGTCGCGCGCAACGCGACGAGCTATGCGCAGCTCGTCGCGGACGGCGACGGCGTCGTCATGGAAACGCTGGCGGAGCCGGGCCAGGTCGTCAGCGCGGGCCAGCCGGTGGTACGCATCGCCCACGCCGGTAGCCGGGAAGCCGTGATCCAGTTGCCGGAAACCCTGCGCCCCGCCATCGGCTCGGCCGCGCAAGCCGAGCTGTTCGGCAAGCCGGGCGTGAGCGTTCCCGCGACGCTGCGCCAGCTCTCCGATACCGCGGATATCCGCACGCGCACCTTCGAAGCGCGCTATGTGCTGCAAGGCGCGCTGGCCGACGCCCCGTTGGGCACGACCGTCACGATCGAGATCCCCGACGCGCGTGCGACGCTGGCGGGCGGCCTGCAGGTGCCGATCGGCGCGCTGCTCGACGCCGGCAAAGGGCCCGGCGTGTGGGTGGTCGCAGGCGAGCCGGCCAGGGTGGCGTGGCGGCCGGTCGCGGTCGAGCGTCTGGACGACGACAGCGCCCGCGTGTCCGGCGCACTGAAGCAAGGGGACCGGGTCGTCGCGCTCGGCGCGCAGTTGCTGCACGAAGGCGCACAGGTCCGGATGTCCGGTCAGACCGTCGCGGCGGCCAACGAAGGAGCACGGCCGTGAGCGAAGGTCGATTCAATCTGTCGGCGCTCGCCGTGCGCGAGCGCGCGATCACGCTGTTCCTGATCTGCCTGATCTCGCTGGCCGGGCTCGTTTCGTTCTTCAAGCTCGGCCGCGCGGAAGACCCGGCGTTCACGGTCAAGGTGATGACGATCGTCACCGCATGGCCGGGCGCCACCGCGCAGGAAATGCACGACCAGGTTGCCGAAAAGATCGAGAAGCGCATGCAGGAGCTGCGCTGGTACGACCGGACCGAAACCTACACGCGGCCCGGCCTCGCGTTCACGACGCTGACCTTGCTCGACAGCACGCCCCCGTCGGAAGTGCAGGAGCAGTTCTATCAGGCGCGGAAAAAGATCGGCGACGAGGCAAGCAACCTTCCGGCCGGCGTGATCGGGCCGCTGGTCAACGACGAATATGCGGACGTCACCTTTGCGCTGTTCGCGCTGAAGGCGAAGGGCGAACCGCAGCGCCTGCTGGTGCGCGATGCGGAAACGCTGCGCCAGCGGCTGCTGCATGTGCCGGGCGTGAAGAAGGTCAACATCGTCGGCGAGCAGGCCGAACGCATCTACGTGCAGTTGTCGCACGACCGGCTCGCGACGCTCGGCGTCAGCCCGCAGGACGTGTTCGCCGCGCTCAACGGCCAGAATGCGCTGACGCCCGCCGGCTCCGTCGAGACCCGCGGGCCGGAGATCTTCATTCGGCTGGACGGCGCGTTCGACAAGCTGCAGAAGATTCGCGACACGCCGATCGTCTCGCAGGGCCGCACGCTGAAACTGTCGGACATCGCCACCGTCGAGCGCGGTTATGAAGATCCGGCGACGTTCATGATCCGCAACAACGGCGAACCCGCGCTGCTGCTGGGCATCGTGATGCGCGACGGCTGGAACGGGCTCGACCTCGGCCACGCGCTGGACAGCGAAGTCGGCGCGATCAATGGCGCGCTGCCGCTCGGCATGAGCCTCACCAAGGTCACCGATCAGGCCGTGAACATCAGCTCGGCCGTCGACGAGTTCATGGTCAAGTTCTTCGCCGCGCTGCTGGTGGTCATGCTGGTGAGCTTCGTCAGCATGGGCTGGCGCGTGGGCCTCGTCGTCGCCGCGGCCGTGCCGCTGACGCTGGCCGTCGTGTTCGTCGTGATGGCCGCGACCGGCAAGAACTTCGATCGCATCACGCTCGGCTCGCTGATCCTCGCGCTGGGGCTGCTGGTGGACGACGCGATCATCGCGATCGAGATGATGGTCGTGAAGATGGAGGAAGGCTATGGCCGCATAGCCGCGTCAGCCTATGCGTGGAGCCATACGGCCGCGCCAATGCTGGCCGGCACGCTGGTGACCGCGGTCGGCTTCATGCCGAACGGCTTCGCACGCTCCACCGCCGGCGAATACACCAGCAACATGTTCTGGATCGTCGGCATCGCGCTGATCGCATCGTGGGTCGTTGCGGTGGTGTTCACGCCATACCTCGGCGTGAAGATGCTGCCCGACTTCAAGAAGGTCGAAGGCGGTCACGACGCGATCTACGACACGCCCCGCTACAACCGCTTCCGCACGCTCCTGACGCGCGTCATCGCGCACAAATGGCTCATCGCCGGTTCGGTCGTCGGTCTTTTCGTGCTCGCCATTCTCGGCATGGCGATCGTGAAGAAACAGTTCTTCCCGATTTCCGACCGTCCCGAAGTGTTGATCGAGGTTCAGATGCCATACGGCACGTCGATCTCGCAGACCAACGTCGCCGCGTCGAAAGTCGAGGCGTGGCTCGCGAAGCAAAAGGAAGCGAGAATCGTCACCGCTTATGTCGGACAGGGTGCGCCACGATTCTATCTGGCGATGGGACCGGAGTTGCCCGATCCGTCATTCGCGAAGATCGTGGTCCGCACGGACAGTCAGGACGAGCGTGACGCATTGAAGCAGCGGCTGCGTCAGGCAATCGCAGGCGGTCTCGCTCCTGAAGCGCGCGTGCGCGTCACGCAACTCGTGTTCGGGCCATATTCGCCGTTCCCAGTGGCTTATCGGGTCACCGGCTCCGATCCCGACAAGCTGCGCGGTATTGCCGCTGAAGTTGAGCGGGTGATGGACGGCAGCCCGATGATGCGCACGGTCAATGCCGACTGGGGCACGCGTGCGCCGACGCTGCATTTCACGTTGCAGCAGGATCGCCTTCAGGCGGTGGGGTTGACGTCGAGCGCCGTCGCGCAACAACTGCAGTTCCTGCTCACCGGCGTGCCGGTCACCGCCGTGCGCGAGGATATTCGCACCGTGCAGGTCGTCGCGCGCTCGGCCGGCGATGCGCGGCTCGACCCGGCCCGCCTCGGCGACTTCACGCTCGCCGGCGCGAACGGGCAGCGCATTCCGCTGTCGCAGGTCGGCAAGGTCGACGTGCGGATGGAGGAGCCGATCATGCGCTGGCGCGATCGCGTGCCCACGATCACGGTGCGCGGCGATATCGCCGAGGGTCTGCAACCACCGGATGTCTCGACAGCGATCACCAAGCAGCTTCAGCCGATCATCGCGAAACTGCCGAGCGGTTATCGGATCGAGCAGGCCGGCTCCATCGAGGAATCGGGCAAGGCGACAACCGCGATGCTGCCGCTGTTCCCGATCATGCTCGCGGTCACGCTGATCATCATCATCTTCCAGGTGCGCTCGATCTCCGCGATGGTGATGGTGTTCCTGACGAGCCCGCTCGGCCTGATCGGCGTGGTGCCGACGCTGATCCTGTTCGGGCAGCCGTTCGGCATCAACGCGCTGGTCGGCTTGATCGCGCTGTCGGGGATCCTGATGCGCAACACGCTGATCCTGATCGGGCAGATCCATCAGAACGAACAGGCCGGGCTCGATCCGTTCCATGCAGTGGTCGAAGCCACCGTGCAGCGCGCGCGCCCGGTGATCCTCACGGCCATGGCGGCGGTGCTCGCGTTCATCCCGCTGACCCATTCGGTGTTCTGGGGCACGCTCGCGTACACGCTGATCGGTGGCACGTTCGCCGGGACGGTCCTCACGCTGGTGTTCCTGCCGGCCATGTACGCGATCTGGTTCAGGATCCGGCCCGGCCATACCGCCGGTTCGCGCGACGGCCGGCATGCGCAGATGTTGCCTGTCGAGCCCGCGCTTCAGCGTGCGCTGGACGCGCGCGATTGACACCCCTCCATTCACCGTATCGAAGGAAACAGCCATGTCGAATTCCACCGTTGTTCTCGTGACCGGGGTGTCGTCGGGTATCGGGCGCGCCGCCGCAGAGAAGTTCGCCAAACGCGGGTGCCGCGTGTTCGGCACCGTGCGCAGCATCGCGAAAACGGCGCCCGTCGCCGGCGTCGAGCTGATCGAGATGGACGTTCGCGACGATGCGTCCGTTCAATCAGGTATTCGAACGATCGTCGATCGCGCCGGGCGTATCGACGTGCTCGTCAACAATGCGGGAACAAGCCTGATCGGCGCGGTGGAGGAAACCTCCGTGACGGAAGCAACGGCATTGTTCGACACCAACGTGTTCAGCATCCTGCGTACGACCCAGGTCGTACTTCCGCACATGCGGGCACAACGGCGCGGACGGATCGTCAATGTCAGCTCGGTGCTCGGCTTTTTGCCGGCGCCATACATGGGACTCTATGCGGCGTCCAAGCACGCGGTGGAGGGGCTGACCGAAACGCTGGATCACGAGGTGCGCCAGTTCGGTATTCGCGCGACGCTGGTCGAACCGTCGTTTACGCGGACCAACCTGGACGTCAATGCGCCGCAAGCAAGCGCGCCGATCGCCGATTACGACCGCGAGCGAACGCTTGCATCGCGCGCGGTCGTCGACAGCGTGAAAGCCGCGCCCGAGCCCGACGGCGTGGCCGCCACCATTGTCGATGCGGCGCTCGGCGCATGGCGCATGCGGCGCACGCCGAACGGCGAGGCATCGCTGTTGCGCAAGTTGCGGCGCTTCATGCCGGCGGGCCCTGTCGATGCGAGCCTGAGAAAGAAATTCCGGCTCGCATAATGCGGCGGGCAGCGAAGCGGCTTTGAACGAGCGCTGCCGGATTGCTGCCGCCAGATCGTCGCCGTCGCGCATGCTTCGGCTCTTTTAACCTCCAAAGAGGTCAACGATGACCCGAACGCCCATTGAACACGATCGAAGACGGCATGATCTCCGTGTGGCGCGACTATTTCGATCCGGCCGATTTCGATCGGCAGCTTGCGTTGATCGCGCGCTGATCACGATCACGGGTCGAGCCTTTCGGCTCGACCCGTGATCGACCGGGACCTATCGCCCCGACGCGCAACGCTTACGGTGACGTACACGTATAGTTCGCCGCCAGCGTCGCCGCCTTGGCGTCATTGGCGGGCCCGGTATAGCGCGGGTACTGCGGATACGCGCACAAGGGCCGGGTGAACGCGACGCTGCCGTCCGTGTTCAACTTCGATGCGACCAGATTCTGCGGCGCTTGATCCGTCGTTACCCATTGATCCAGCGCGGCCAACAGGTCGACGGAATCCGCACCGGGTCCGCCCGCGCAGTGATCGCCCCCCGGCGCCTGGTAATACCGGGCGAACGAGTCGACCGTCGAGGCGCCCAGCGTGGCTTGCAGCTTCTGGTAATACGCGGTCGTTGCACGGTGACTCAGCGCCATGTCCGACGTGCCGTGCCAAAGAAGCAGCTTTCCGCCATGGCTGACGAACGGGCTCAGGTCCGCATTCGTCGCGCTATTGAGCGAAGCCATCGTGAACAATGCCGCCGGGTTCGAATTCCAGTCGTACGTCAGCGAATTCGCGTTGGGGTCGTTGCTCAGGTAGAACTTCACCGTGGCATCCTGAAGAAAGGACTGGGCCGAACCGCTACCGTTGCCCGTTGGGCCCGTGAGCCATTGCGACCATCCGCCCGGGTCGTCTTCGTTGCCCGTCAGCGCCCAGCCTTGATAGGCGTACGCACCATTGGCAAAACTCGACGCGCTCGTCCAGCTGTCGACCACGGCAAGCTGCGCGTCGGACAGACACGAATCGCCGGCATCGCTCCCGCCGGCACAGCGAAGCACCGCGGGATCGAAGCGGCATGCGGACGGGTTGGAGACCACGCCATCCGCGATTCCGTCCGCGGCGTCGCACTGGTCGCGAACCGCTTTCGCCAGCAACGAAATCTTCCCGGCGGTGAATGCCGCCCCGGGGGCCGCGATTGCCTTGGCGTTGCGATTGAATGCGCCCATGAAGCCCGGCCAGTCGTATGCCGGCGCCCGGGCAATCACGCCGTCGAAGAGATCGGGGTTCCGCTGGGCCGCCATCAGGCCCTCGCGCCCGCCGTTGGAGCAGCCTTCGTAATAGGACCGATCCGGTGCCTTGCCATAGACCAGATGCAGCATGTCCTTGGCCGCCGCCGCCGCCGTCGGGACGGAGCCCGAGCCGAACAGGTATGCCAAAAACGGATCGGTAGCGAATGACGCGTCCGCGACGGAAGTACCGATGTGCCCGCCATTGCTTTGAACGATCGCGTACCCTGCCTTCAGGACGTCCGGCCCGCTCCATACGAAATTCTGGATCGAACCGTCGTAACCACCACCGCCCGCATACAGCAGTTTGCCGTTCCAGTTGTCGGGTAGCTGCACCTGCATGACGAGTTGAGGCGAGATCAGCGCCGATATCTTGCAGTACGCCGGCGTAGCGCTCGTCGCCGCCACCATCGATGCATCGGTTACCGATGCGCCCCCTGCTGACTTGCCCTTCAACGCATCGCACGCTTGTTGAGCGGTCACCGATATCCGGGCCGGTGGAGCGTCGTCGCTTCCGCCGCAACCCGATATCCCCATGGATGCAATGACGGCCAGGGTCATGGCCAACACCGGCTGTTTGGGCGTCTTTCTCACCTTCGTCTCCTCCTGATTGGAATCGCATAGCGCCACGGTCGAGAGCGCAATGAAATGCTGCCCGCGTTGGGCGTCCGCATTTGTCTTGCGAATGACATTCGTTGGCTATGCAAACCGTTTTCGGGAAAACACCTATCGGAAAGCGGGCCGATGCATCGCACGTCATCTTGTTATGTGCCGAGCTTTGCGCACCTTTCGAGAAAGTGATGCAGGGGTTCGATAGCGATTGCGCAATTTGACGCCTGACGCCACGGAGGTCAGGGCGAGGAACCGCGCGATCGCGAGGCGCTTCAGGCCTGGCTGGCTCGTTTGGCAGCCCGCGGAACAAGCACGGAGCCCGTCGCGCGCACGCATGGTCGCCCTGCCTCATCCTTGACCGAGCCGTCGAGGTCCAACAAGCGCCCGTTGCGGTGCGGCCGAATTGCCGATACTTCCCACGCGAGATCTATCCGCTCGTCGGGAAAGACCGGCTGCAATAATTCGAACTGGAAGCGCACTCCAACCACCTCCCCCATTCGGGCGAAGTGCGAGGCCGCTAGCCCCATCAGCAACGCGACGGTATAGGTGCCGCTTACGATCGGTCGTCCAAAACGGGTGGTCGCTGCGTAGGCCGCGTCGTGGTGCAGGGGATTGTCGTCTCCGGAAGCGAGCGCGAATGCGCGAGCCTCGTTGTCGTTACAGATTTGGCTGCGTGAAAACCTGTATCCGGTTTCGATCGCTGACGTGTCCATTCCCATGTACCTCGATCAAAGTCGAATTCATCCTGCCTGAAGAATCTGCCGGGCCGCATCTTCGTTTTCGAGACTGCTCGTCATCGGAGCACCGCGTCTCGGCGGAGCGCTTGCGGCGCCGGATTCGCGAAACGGCGAGCACCAGGCGATCCGGATTGCATTCGCGAACGACGGCGACTACGGTTATAAAACACGTCGATGTACTCGAACAAGTCCGCGGCGAGCTCCGTAGAGGAAGCCGCCGTCCTTGATGACGCCAGCTGCAGCAATGCAGCCTGTCGTGGACTACACGCCTGATAAAGCTGTAATGGCTTCTCGACTTCCGACCAGTTCCCGAAGCCGGAATTTCTGGATCTTTCCCGTGCCGGTCTTGGGCAGTACCCCGTAGACGACTCGCACAGGGCATTTGTAGTGGGCAAGCCGTTCGCGGCAAAAGCCGATGATCTCGGCTTCGTCCGGGACCGAGGCGCCTGGCTTCAACTCGATGAAGGCGCAGGGCGATTCACCCCATTTGGCATCGGGCTGAGCGACTACAGCTGCGATGAGAACCGCCGGATGCCGATGCAGAACGTCTTCGACTTCAACCGAAGAGATGTTCTCTCCCCCCGAGATGATGACGTCTTTCGAGCGGTCGGTGATCTGGATATAGCCGTCCGGATGCACCACGGCGACGTCGCCCGTATGGAACCACCCTCCGCTGAACGCAGCCGCTGTCGCGGCCTCGTTCTTGAGGTAGCCCTTCATCACGATATTGCCCCGGATCAGCAGTTCGCCTTGCGTCTTGCCGTCCCAAGGCACGGGCGTACCGCTACCCTGATCCGCGACACGGAGCCCCTCCAGGCCCACCGCCCGACTACCCTGTCTCGCCATCAGACGCGCCTTGTCGTCCGACGGCAGATCGTTCCACGCGGGCTCGACGAAGCAACTCACGGGCGTCCCCGACGCTTCGGTGATGCCGTAGACGTGCTCGACGTCAAAGCCCATCTCCGACACGGCCTTCAGTACGGTAGCCGGTGGAGGCGAACCGGCCGTGCGCACACGAACGGTATGCGGCACCGGCAAGCGCTCCGCTTCGGAAGAACTGGCCAACGATGCGAGCACGATGGGCGCGGCGCAGAAATGATCGACGCGGTGCTGCCGAACGGCCTTGAAGATATTCGAGGCCGTCACCTTTCGCAGGCAAACATGCGTGCCCGCCACCGCCGTAACGGCCCACGCGAAGCACCAGCCGTTCGCGTGAAACAACGGAAGCGTCCAGAGATATACCGGGCGACGCGGCATCCCCCAATCCGTCAGTTGAAGCATGCTCATCAGGTACGCGCCGCGGTGGCTCGGGACAACGCCCTTGGGGTCCGAAGTCGTTCCCGACGTGTAGTTCAAGGCGATTGCATCCCACTCGTCCGATGGCCAGACGCCGGAAAAATCGGGATCGCCTTCCGCAAGGAACGCGTCGTACTCGAGCTCGCCTATCGGATCTCCAAACGCCGCGTCGATATCGGCAATATCAATGACCAGCGGCTTGTTCTCGAGCTGTTCAAGCGCGCTTGCCGCCAACGAAGAAAACTCTCTGTCCACCAACAAAATCTTGCATTCGCCATGACGCAGGATGAACCGGACGCCATCGGCGTCCAATCGGCAGTTGATCGCGTTGAGGACTGCCCCGGACAGCGGCACTCCGTGATGCGCTTCGACCATCGCCGGGGTGTTCGGAGCAAGGATGGATACCGTGTCCCCACGCTTGATCCCGCGCTTGACCAGCGCGCTGGCTAGACGACGACACCGCTCCCTTGTCTGTTTCCATGACTGCGTCAATTCTCCATGAACAATTGCAGTGTGATCGGGATACTGGTCCGCGCATCTGTCGAGAAAGTGAAGCGGTGTCAGCGGCACGTGATTGGCCGGCGTGCGATCCAGCCCTTTCCCATAGATGTTTTCGCTCATTTCCACGTCTCCTCATCGGTTTATGAATGCTCGTCCTTCGAGGCATCCCGTCTTTGATCTGCTACAGCAGTCTAGAGAAGGTTCGGCGGGCGAAATGTCACCCCCGAGACATTCCCGCGGAGCATGAAAATTTCATCGAAGCGAAACGCCGATTGTCTTGTGCAAGACATTGGTGCCGGAGGTAGATGGCTACTCTCGTCGTGTGGACATGCGGTCCGCATGACTGGATAGCGAGGTCGTAGATGGAACGAGTAGCAGCACCGCCGGATGAACTGTCAGCGATCCGGTCGGCCGTTGAATGGGCAATTACCACGCGACGCAGCGCACGAGCCTATCTCCCGACGCCAGTGCCCGAGGCGACCATCAAGGCAATTCTTGACGTGGCTCGCTACGCGGCAACCGGCGTGAACATTCAACCGTGGAAAGTCCACGTCGTCGCCGGCGCGGCTCGAGATCGCGTATGCAACGCGATCAAAAAAATCGACGCCGATCCGTCGCTGGCAGACATGCACGCCGATGAGTGGGACTACTACCCGAACGAATGGGTATCCCCCTACATCGACCGGCGCCGCGCGCTCGGATGGACGCTATACGGGCTGCTCGGCATCCAAAAAGAAGACAAATCGAGGATGCGCGAACAGCACGGCCGCAACTACCAATTCTTCGATGCGCCCGTCGGGCTGTTCTTCACCATCGACCGCGTGATGCAGCAGGGCAGTCTGCTCGACTACGGGATGTTCTTGCAGAACATCATGATCGTCGCGCGCACCCATGGCATCAGCACGTGCCCGCAGGCCGCCTTCATGAAGTATCACAAGATCATCGAGAAAGAGCTTGCTCTCGAGTCCGGCGAAATGTTCCTGATCGGAATGAGCATGGGCTATGCGGACGAAAGCCGCATTGAAAACGCACTCGTCTCCGAGCGAGCGCCCTCTTCCTCTTTCACCGTCTATCACACCACCTGAATCCGCCCACAGAGCGGTCGCTTGCAGCATCCACGAAATCCATAAGGAAATGGAGGAGACAATGAGTAACGACATCGATGTTCAGAAGATTGTTCAGGGCGCAAGGCTCTCCCGGTTTCACGGCGTAATTCTGTTCTGGTGTGTGCTGATCCTGGTGCTCGACGGCTACGACCTCGCCGTCGTCGGCGCAGCGCTGCCGTCGATCATGAAGGATATGGGCGTCAACGCCGCAAAGGCCGGCTTCATGGCGAGCTCGGCACTGTTCGGCATGATGTTTGGCGCCATTTACCTCGGAACACTGGCTGACAAGATCGGTCGTCCGATTTCGATCTGTGCATGCATCGGGTTATTCAGCGTCTTTACCGCTGCAGCCGGTCTCACACACGATCCCGTGTCCTTTAGCATCACCCGGTTTCTGGCCGGCCTGGGAATCGGCGGCGTCCTTCCGATCGTAACCGCGCAGATGGGCGAGTTCGCACCACGTGCCATCCGGGCGCGCCTCGTGACGATCGTGTTTGGCGGCTACTCGATCGGCGGGATTCTCGTCGCGCTGACCGGCAAGCAGATGATCGAATCCTATGGCTGGCAATCGGTCTTCTTCATCGCCGGGACACCGGTATTGCTTATCCCGTTCATCCTGATGACGATGCCCGATTCTCTCGCTTTCCTGGTCCGGAAAAATCGCACCGAGAAGATCGCAAGGATGATTCGGAAGATTGCACCGAATGTCCGGCTTCACCCCGGCGATCGGTTCGTCATACCGCAACAGGCAATGGGCAGCACGCCCGTGGCGGGCCTGTTCCGCGATGGCCGCGGATTCAGCACGGTCATGATCTGGATCGCGTTCTTCATGGGCCTCTTCATGGTGTACGCGCTGAGTTCCTGGCTGACGAAACTCATGGCAATGTCGGGCTACAGCCTGGGGTCGGCATTGACGTTCGTACTCGTCTTCAACGTCGGTGCCGTCATCGGCGCAGTCGGCGGAGGGTGGCTTGGCGACAAGTACAACATCAAGTATGTGCTGGTTGCGTTCTATGCTGCGGGCGCCGTCTCGCTGGCGTTGATGGGGTATGCCAGGTCCACCGAACTGCTGTTCCTGATCGTGTTCGTGGTGGGCGGCTCGACGCTCGGAACCCAACTCCTGGCCTACGCGTATGCCGGGGAGTTTTACCCTGCGGTGATCAGATCGACGGGCGTCGGGTTCGCGTCGGGCGTCGGTCGCCTTGGCGCGATTGCCGCGCCCGTGCTGATCGGCATGTTGGTCACAATGCGCCTGCCCCTCGAACAGAATTTTCTGGCAATCGCTTTTGCGGGCGTACTTGGCACCATCGCGGTCACGATGATCGACCATCGCCGCAGCGCGGCATCTCTGCGCGATGCGGACATGGCTCCGACGCGCCTCGATGCCACATCGTCCGCCAGCAGCTAGACGGTTCATTTCCAGGCCGGGGCCCGGTCGATGCAGATCGGTAACGGCGCATCGATACCTGGTGATCAGGGTTCGCGTTCACGCGCTGAAGCTGCAAGATCGCCAGCGAAGAGGACGCTGCGCCGGCATTCGAAGCCGCAATCGCATTGGGCCCGGCGAACCGTGCCTGCCGCGTCCCCGCAGACGATGTCGCTACCGCGCGACCGTTACCGGCAGTACCTGCGAGCCGGAAACTCCACGCAAGCAAAACGTGATGATAGCCGTCACGTGGGCGCTCATCTGCTCTGCATCGGGCGCGGCGCTGCTGGTTAACGGGACGACCAGTCCCTCGAAAAGACACCCGACAATGCAGTCCGCCGAAGCCATCGCATCTTGTGCCGGGAACTCTCCATCCGCCATCCCCTGCTCGATGATGGTCTTGAATACCCTCGCCAACGCCCTGTGATAGGTCAGGCGCATTGCCTCGACATCGGGCTCGACAGGTTCGGCAACCAGCGAATAGGCCAGGCGCCGCCCTCGCAACGCGCGGCTGGCGAAAGTCCAGACCGCGGCGCCTAGCCGCTCTGCGGCTGTGCCGTCGCGCATGGCGATGCCCGCGACAACATCGACTTCACGCTGCGCCGTCGTCCTGACCACCTCGACCATCAGGTCCGTCTTCGATGCGAAATAGCGGTACAGCGTGCCGATCGCTATCCCGGCGGCTTCCGCGATCGCACACATCTGCGCGTCGCGAAACCCCACTTCGGCAACCAGATCGCGAGCAGCTTTCACGATCAACGGATGCTTGTCGGCCCCTCTGCGGCGAACGCGAACACGCGCCGGACTACCTAGAATTTCCATTTCATTTACCGTCACATCTGAAGCGCACGCTGGAATCCCGTCGTTCTTCCATGCACGACCATGATCACTGACGTCGAATCGTCTGACCGTTGAGCCCTTGTACGTCGCGAATGATACGCCTATGCGAAACATCGAGCATGGGTTTGCAATGTGCCGGTACAAACACCTATCGCCCGCTTCTTGACAGCCAGTATGCCGGAATCTACTCTTAAGCGAACTTGAATTCTATTTAACGGATCGATCGACACCTCCAGATTTTCCGGACGGCACACGGACCTTCGCACCACGTGATCCGTGGCGCAAAGAGCCCTCACGCAACGGCACGCTACTGTTCCGAACGATGAATCAACTTTGTGGCATGCAAACCATCAAGGCAAAGCGGGAAGCTGCGCCTCCGGCCACGGAGATAACCCGGCCCTGCAACCCGGAAGATCTCGGCGTCCGAAAACATGACGAAGGTCCCGGTAAATCCGAAGGCCTTGCCGTCGACGACTTTCTCGCCCGCTGCTCCTGGTACGGCAATCTGACCGAGGGCCAAAGGGAGATAGTCAAGCGCGATTGCTTCGACAGGTCTTACAGTCCCGGTGCAATTGCTTGCCACCGGGGCGACGCCGTGGACCATTGGCTCGGTGTGATCGAAGGAATAGTCAAAGTCGATACCGCGTCGAAAAAAGGACGTGTCGTAACGTTCGCAGGTATCCCGGCAGGCTCGTGGTTCGGGGAAGGCAGCGTGTTGAAGGAAGAACCTCGCGCCTACTCCGTCACCGCGGTCCGGGACAGCCGGCTGGCCTTCATGCCTCGTTCGACATTTCTTTGGCTCCTGGAGAACAGCCACACGTTCAGCCGCTATGTGATCGACCAGCTCAACGCCCGATGCGGCTACTACATCGGTCTGGTTCAAAACTTGCGGATACACGAAGCGCCCGCCCGCGTGGCGTTTTGCCTGACCGAGCTGTTCAACCGGCAGTTGTATCCTGCTACGGCGATGACGCTGGGCTTCTCGCAGGAAGAGATCGGCAGGCTGTCGGGGCTCTCCCGCCAGAACGCCAATCGCGCGCTTCGCACGTTGGCCGATGCAGGCCTGATCCTCGCCGAATACGGGGCGGTGCACATCCTGGATCTTGAAGGCCTGAGGGAATTCGCGCATTCGGAGGATTGAACCCGTACGCAATCGACGCCAGCGGCATACGCCGGATTCCTGACAAGTTGAGCACCATCGGCGATCACCGTTGCAGCACCGCCACCGCCTTGATCTCGACGATATAACCGGGCGCGCCGCCCAGCATGTGCGCGCCGACCGCCGTCCACGCCGGCTTCGGATGCGCATCGATGTAACGGTCGCGAACCTGCATGAACAGCGGCAGGTCGCGCATGTCGGTATGGAACGTCGTCAGGTCGACCACATCGTTGAACGATGCGCCGGCGGCTTCCAGCACGAGCTTCAGGTTCTCGAACGCCTGCACGATCTGCGCTTCGCGGCCTTCGACCAGCTGCATCGCCGCGTCGCGGCCGATCTGGCCGGACACGTAAAGCGTATCGCCGACCTGCAGGCCCGGCGCGTAGCCGATTTTTTCGTACACCGCTTCCATTCCCGCCGGAACGATGGCTTTGCGATCACGCATGAATGTCTCCGTGGCCGGCGTCTTGGCGCCGGCCGGTTGATTGTCGATGAATAAAGGCAAGCGGCGCACCGCTCAGCCCGTATCGCCGCCCGCGACCGGCAGCACCGTGCCGGTGATGTAGCTCGCTTCGTCGGATGCCAGGAACAGGATCGGCGCGATCTGCTCGTCGAGGCTACCGTAGCGCTTGAAGAACGTCGAATCGGTCACCTGCCGCACGGCTTCGCTCATCCACGCCTGTTCCTGCTCGCTGTCGCCGGCCGCATTGCGCGGCACGCGGCGCGGCGGCGCGCTGGTGCCGCCCGGCGCAGTCGCGACGACGCGGATGTTGTGCTCCGCGTATTCCATCGCGAGCGCCTGCGTCAGCGCATTGACGCCGCCTTTCGCCGCCGAATACGGCACGCGGCGAATCCCGCGCGTCGCGTTCGACGAGATGTTGACGATCGTGCCGCCGCCGCGCGCAAGCAGGTGCGGCAGCACCGCGTGGCACGTGTAGAGCGTCGGCATCAGCGAGCGGCGGATCTCCGCGTCGATCTGCGCCGGCTCGAATTCGGCGAACGGGCGCATCCGAATCGCGCCGCCGACGCCGTTGATCAGGATGTCGATGCCGCCGAACGTCTGCACCGCACACGCGATTGCCGCGTGCGCGCCTTCGTAGGTTTCGAGATCCGCGACGAATCCGGCCGTCTCGCCGCCCGTCGCTTCGGCCGCCACCTCGGCGACGAAATCCGCGCGATCGACGAACAGCACCTTGCCGCCTTCGGCCGCCGCGCGCAGCGCGACGCCGCGGCCGATGCCCTGCGCCGCGCCGGTAACGACGACGACCTTGCCCGAGAATCGTTGCATGATCATGCCGCCTTTGCCGTGACGTTGGGGGTGAACTTCTCGTAGTGGAAGCTGTTCGGCTTCACGCCTTCGTCGTCGAAGTACGTGCGCACCGCGTCGACCATCGGCGGCGGCCCGCACAGATAGACGTCGACGTCGCCGTCGTTCAGCGCATCGGCCGGAATGTGCTGCGTGACCCAGCCCTTGCGCGGATGGCTCGACCCGGCGTCCGCGACGACGGTCGCGAAGCTGAAGTTCGGCAGTTTCGCCGCATACGCTTCGATCGCGTCGACCAGCACGAGATCGAGATCGCGCGTCACGCCGTAGATCAGGTGCACCTTCTGCTGCGAACCAGTACGCGCCAGCACCTCGAGCATCGACAGGAACGGCGCGAGGCCCGTGCCGCCCGCGAGGAACAGCAGTGGCCGCTGCACGTCGCGCAGGTAGAAGCTGCCGAGCGGCCCGTGCAGCTCCAGCCTGTCGCCCGGCCGCGCCGATTCGAGCCACGTGCTCATCACGCCGCCGGGAATCTTCTTGATCAGGAAGCTGACCTTCGCATCGGCCGGCGCCGACGAGAACGAATAGGAACGGTGCTGGCCGCTCGCGGGCACGTCGATGTTCACGTACTGGCCCGGCAGGAACACGGGCGCGGCCGCGCCGACGTCGAGTTCGAGCACGACGGCCGCATCGTTGTGCTGCTCGACCTTGGTCACCGTCGCGGCGAACCCGCTATGGCCGGTCTTGCATGCGACCGACGACGTCGGCACCGCGATCACGCAATCGCTTTGCGGCACCATCTGGCAGGTCAGCACGAGGCCGCCGTCCTTTTCGTCTTCGGTGAGCGCGTCGTCGATGTAGTCGTCGCCGAGGTCGTAGCTGCCGCTTTCGGCGCGGCACTTGCAGGTGCCGCACACGCCGTCTGAACAGTCCATCGGCAGGTTGATCTTCGCGCGGAAGGCCGCGTCGAGAACCTTCTCGCCGGCCTTGCAGTCGATGAAGCGGGTCACCCCGTCCTCGAAATTCAGTGCAATCTTGTAGCTGGACATGGCATCACCTCCACTTCCCTTCATGACAAAACAACGGCGTCAGACGTGATAGACGTCGAGCACCTGCCGGATGTAGTCGTTCTTCAGCACGATCTTCTTGTACGAGATCAACCACGCGTCGCCCGCCTTGCGCAACGTGACGAACATCGTGCCGAAGAAGTGATCGGTCACGCGGTAACGATGGTTCAGCGTATGAAAGTTGTAGCGCACGTCGACCTCGTCGCCGCGTTCGGCCAGCACCTCGACGTTCGTCACGTTGTGGCTGGTACGCGGCTCGGGCGTCGACGCGCCGCTGCGCTCGGTCTTGATCCGGAACACGCGATCCTCGAGGCCGCCGCGATCCGGGTAGTACATCAGCGAGATCTGGCTCTGGTGGTCGTCGGTCGGCCGATCGTCGTCGTCCCACGCGGGCATCCAGTACGTGACGTCTTCCGCGTAGCAGGTCAGCCACTCGTCCCACTGGCGATCGTCGAGCAGGCGCGCTTCGCGATACAACGCTGCGCAGATAGTCCGGTAATCGAAGTTCATGCCGCCACCTCCCCGCGTTCCTTCTTCAGCGCATCGCGCATCACCTGCACCCAGTGTTCGTGCTGGCACACGAACAGCCCTTCGTCCTCGCTGCGCTCGCCGGAAATACGCGGGTTCAGCCCCATCTTCCTCGCGTTCTCGTCCGGGCCGTCGACCCACAGCGGCGCGCCGCGCGACAGGTCGTTCCACATCGCCGTGATGCCCGCGTAGCCTGCCTGGCATGCGCGGAACTCCTCGAGATCGTCGGCGGTACCCATGCCCGTCACGTTGAAGAAATCCTCGTACTGACGAATGCGGAGCGTGCGGTCGGCTTCGCTCTCGCCCTTCGGCGCGAAACAGAAGATCGTGACTTCGGTCTTGTCGACGCCGAGCGGCCGCACGACGCGAATCTGCGTGCTGAACTGGTCCATCAGGAACACGTTCGGATACACGCACAGGTTGCGCGTCTGGTTGACGATGAAATCGGCCTGCACGTCGCCGACGCGCGCCTTGATCTCTTCACGGTGCTGGTACACGGGCCGCACTTCCGGGTTCATCGTTTTCGTCCACAGCAGGATGTGGCCGTTGTCGAAGCCGTACACGCCCGCGACCGACTTGCTCCAGCTGTTCGCGTCGACGGCCTTGGTGCCGTCTTCCTTGCGGCGGCCCATGGTCGCCGCGTAGTTCCAGTGCACGGTGCTGACGTGGTAGCCGTCGCAACCGTTCTCCATCTGCATCTTCCAGTTGCCTTCGTAGATGTAGGACGAGTTGCCGCGCAGCACTTCGATCCCGTTCGGCGCCTGGTCGACGATCTGGTCGATGATCACGCGCGTTTCGCCGAGGTAGTCCTCGAGCGGCAGCACGTCGGCGCTGAGGCTGCCGAACAGGAAGCCGCGATAGTTCGCGAAGCGCGCGACCTTCTTCAGGTCGTGCGACCCGTTCGTGTTGAACTGCACCGGATACTCGGTCGTCTTCTCGTCCTTCACCTTCAGCAGCTTGCCGGTGTTCGAGAACGTCCAGCCGTGGAACGGGCACGTGAAGCTGCCCTTGTTGCCGTGCTTGCGGCGGCACAGCATCGCACCCTTGTGTGCGCACGCATTGATCACCGCGTGCAGCTCGCCGGCCTTGTCGCGCGTGACGACCACCGGCTGACGGCCGATCCACGTCGTGTAGTAGTCGTTGTTGTCCGGGATCTGGCTTTCGTGCGCCAGATACACCCAGTTGCTCTCGAAGATGTGCTTCATCTCGAGCTCGTACAGCTCGGCATTGGTGAAGATGTCGCGGCGGCAGCGGAATACGCCGGCCTCCTTGTCATCCTGCACGGCGGTGGCAAGCAGGTGATCCAGTTCGTTGGCTTGGTCGAGGGTGGCGGACATGTTGGCTCCTCCCATGCGCGTGCCGCGTCCTGCAACGCACGCTCGCATCGGTATCGGTTGAATCTCTCGGGGACCCGGCCGGCGGCGGCGCATGCGCGCCGCGCCGGCGGGCGGTCAGGCCGTCGCGGCTGCGCGCAGGCGGTGGACGATCTGGTTGTCCTTGCCCTGTACCAGCGGCGTCAGCACGAAGTTGAACTCGATGTCCTGGTACGCATCGGCCTTCATGCCAAGTGCCGCGCCGCCGGTCTTGTCGACCACCGGCGGGATCAGTTCCTCGCGCGTCGCATACGCGAAGTCGTCCCAGATCAGCGGATCGCCGGCGATGTTGAACTGCGTCGTCAGCTTGCGGTGGTCGTGGCTGTCGACGAAGAAGTGCACGTGCGCCGGGCGGTTGCCGTGGCGGCCGAGGCCGTTCAGCAACTGCTGGGTCGCGCCCTGCGGCGGGCAGCCGTAGCCGACCGGCATCAGCGTGCGGAATTCGTACTTGCCGTCCGCGCCCGTCCTCACCGCGCCGCGCAGGTTGAATTCGGTCTGCGCGCCGGTCGGGTCGAAGTGCGAGTAGAAGCCCTTCGAGTTCGCGTGCCAGCATTCGACCACCGCGCCCGCTACCGGCTTGCCGTCGAGGCCGGTCACCGTGCCGTGGATCACGAGCGGGCCCGCGCCGTCGTCCGCGTCGAGGTCGATCTTCGATACGCCGTCGCGCACCGGCGCGCCCGCCACATACAGCGGCCCTTCGATCGTGCGCGGCGTGCCGCCGTCGAGGCCGACCGCCTTGTCCTCGGCGTCCATCCGGATGTCGAGATACTTCTCGAGGCCGAGGCCGGCCGCGAGCAGCGCTGCTTCGCCATCCTGACCAAGCTTGTTCAGATAGTTGACGCCGGCCCACACTTCGTCGGGTGTGATGTCGAGATCGTCGATCGCCTTGAACAGGTCGCCGAGCAGGCGCAGCACGATCTGCTGCGTGCGCGCGTTGCCGCCGTTCCCGCCGGCGTTCGACGCGGCCTTCAGCAGATCCTGCACTTCCCGGGTATCGAAAACTTTGACGCTCATGATGGTGTCTCCACGTGTATTTGGGGGAATGACGGCTTTGCGTGACTCGGGCTACCGCGCGACTTTCGTCAGCCCGTCGCGGGTGAAACGCCTGACCTTGTCCTCGTCGAGTTCGATGCCGAGACCGGGGCCGTCCGGCACGGTCAGTTCGAAATCGCTGTAATCCAGCGGCTGCGTCAGGATCTCTTCGGTGATCAGCAGCGGCCCGAACAGTTCGGTGCCCCACTGCAGGTTCGCGAAACTCGCGAACAGGTGCGCGGAAGCGACCGTGCCGAACGCGCCTTCGAGCATCGTGCCGCCGTACAGCTCGATGCCGGCCGCGTCCGCGATCGCGGCCACGCGTTGTGCCGCGAACAGCCCGCCGCTCTGCTCGATCTTGATCGCGAACACGTCCGCGCCGTGATGCTTCGCGATGTCGAATGCGCTGTCGGGGCCCTGCAGGATTTCATCGGCCATCAGCGCGACCGGGAAGCGGCGCATCAGGCGCGCGAGCGCCGCGGCCGACGCGACCGGCTGCTCGACCAGCTCGCAGCCGGCATCGGCCAGCGCCGGAATCGCGCGCGCGGCCTGCGTTTCGCTCCACGCCATGTTCACGTCGACGCGCACCGATGCGCGCTCGCCGACGGCCCGCTTGATCTCGGCCACGTGCCGGATATCCGCGTCCGGCGACTTTGCGCCGATCTTCAGCTTGAACACGTTGTGGCGGCGCAGGTCGAGCATCCGTTCGGCTTCGGCGATGTCGGTGGACGTGTCGCCCGAAGCGAGCGTCCATGCAACCGGCAGGCGGTCGCGCCGGCGCCCGCCGAGCAGTTCGCCGACCGACACGCCGAGCCGCTTGCCGTGCGCGTCGAGCAGTGCGGTTTCGAGCGCGCTCTTCGCGAAGTGGTTGACCTTCGCGAGCTTGCCGACGAACGCCATCAGCGTCTGGATGCGCGTCGCGTCCTTGCCGACGATCGCCGGTGCAAGATACGTGTCGATCGCGAGCTTCATCGTCTCGGGGCTTTCCGGGCCGTAGGCCATGCCGGCGATCGTGGTGCCTTCGCCGATGCCCGTCGCGCCGTCGCTGCAGAACACCTTCACGAGCATCAGCGTCTGCCCGTGCATCGTCGCGACCGACAGCTTGTGCGGGCGGATCGTCGGCAGGTCGACGAGACGGGTTTCGATGCGTTCGATGGTGACGGTGGACATGGGGCGCGCTGCTTGTGGGGAGTTCATGGGACGGATTTATACGCGCCGGGCAAATTCACCGTCCAATACTTTTAGTCGCGGATTTTTATACCTGACAGGTATTGAAATCCGGGAATATTCGCATTTTAGTGCGATGCACCATACCTTTTTTGGCTGATTATTGGTGCGCAGAGCCTTGCTGGAGCGGGATAAGGACGGATGCGGGAAGCGGCCGGTCGAGCGTTGCGCCGAAGGCGCTTGCAGGCGGATAACGACCGCGGAAATCAGCGGTCGTCACGGGAAGGTAAGGGTTTTCCTGATGGGAAAGCAGGCCGGGCGGCAGCGGCATGATCGGCCGCTGCTTCGTCCCGCCAGCGTGAATATCCGTTCAGCGGCCAGCCGCCGCGACCGACGCCTGCCATTGCGCGGCCACGCCGGCGTAATCCTTGACCTTGAAAGCCGAGCCGTCCTGGACATGGACCAAGCCAAGCGTCCGGTCGGCCAGCGGCTTGTCGTGCTCGTCCGTCGCGATCTTGACGATCGCATGCGCGCGAATATGCACGAGACCTTCCGGATAGTCGGACGACGGGTTCGCCAGCGTCACCGTCACGAACGGGCCGAGATCCTGCAGAAGTTGAGCGGCCGGCGGATGATCGGCCATCAGCAAACTGCCGCCCTTGACGCGGTCGTCCACGCGAATGGCCATGCTGTCCGGCCGCCGCTGCGCGGCGCTCGGCAGCGACATCCAGAGCACATGATCCGGGTTCATATAAACGACATCGGGATCGCCCATGGCGTCGCGCGTTTCAATCCGGGGTATCGGCATGAGGGTCTCCAGTCGATCGTTGGGCACTTGGCACAGGTGCGTCGGCCCCATGATGATGCCGCAATATGTCGGCTTTCCACGTGCCTTGCGACGCGGGCCGGCGAACCTCGTCAGGTCCGCACCCGGAGATGGCGCGACCGCCCGTGACCGGTTGGCCTCGCCACGCGCACGTTATTGCCTCGTCGGTGCGCCGATTCCGTCGATGTCGGGTGCCCAGCCCGTCGGGTTGGAGAACTTCAGCGTGTTGGCGCTGCCCTGTTTGAACGCGCCCGTCACCGTCAGCGTCGATACGCTCCCCCACCCGCCGGTCGACGGGAACGCCACGGAGATCGGCGCTGCACCGTCGAAACTGAGCTGCGCGTTCCGCGGTGTCGAATCGCCGTTCACGTACGCGATCGCGACGCTGTACGTGCCGTCCGCCGCAACCGAGATGCCGTTGATCGTCAGCGTCCCGTTGCTGGTGCCGTCACCGTTCCCGATATAGCCGACGTCCTGTCTGCCGGAACAAGCGCCGCATGACGACACGCGGGCCGCACCGCCGAGCGTGTTGCCGGTGGCCTCTGCCTCATAGGCCAGCGGCGGCGGCGGCGGCACCTTCACCGGCCCGGCCACCACGGCGATCGACGTGATCGCGGGCGACGCAGTCGTGCCGTCGAGGCTCGACAAGGTCAACGTGTTCTGCCCGGACTGCAGGTTGACGAAGGCCGTCACCGTGCCGATCGCACTGCCCGTGGGCGGAAACGCGAGCGTCGTTCCGTTGCCGCCGTTCGCACCAAGCTGCGCCTTGACGGTTTCCGTTCCGGTGTTCTGGTAGGCGATCTGAATGTAGCCGCCTGCCGTTTGCGAGGTCACGTTATTGAACGTCACCGCACCCAACCCGATGACCTTCTTCCCGCTTGCGCAGGCAGGGCAGTCCGAATACGAGGCGCCGCCCGTCAACGTGCCCGGCAGGTACGTCGTCGACGGAAGGTCCGTGCCGCCCAGCACCAGCATCACGGTGCCGCCGGCGGGCACGCTCGCGACCGTATAGGAACCGGTGGCCGTGCCGAGATTCTTGTGCGCCCAGATATCGCGGACGGTGGCCGAAGTACCC
This sequence comes from Burkholderia sp. DN3021, assembly GCF_049805555.1. Lineage (NCBI taxonomy): Bacteria > Pseudomonadati > Pseudomonadota > Betaproteobacteria > Burkholderiales > Burkholderiaceae > Burkholderia > Burkholderia sp. DN3021. Next base: position 46,967 of record NZ_JBNCAB010000046.1, read on the forward strand.
GCGGCGAAACCCAGTTGCTGCCACGTCACGGTCATGTCGCTTGCCGCCGTACCGTTGTTGAACAGCAGAACGGCGCGTTTCCCGGCACCGGCCAGCAGCTTCGCCCAGACCTGCCGCCCATTGGCATCCGCGACCTTCAATCCCTGCAGGCCCAGCATGTCCTGGTCGATCGCGATCAGTTCGGGATTGGTGAGCAGGCTCACCGTATCGCCCGAGAGTGTCTTCGACAGGTCGTTGCCGAGAATCATCGGCGCGCCGGCAACGGCCCACAGATTCACGTGTGCGAGGTCGTTCGCCGCCGTCATGCCCATGCCGGCCACCATCATGTCCGGATCGTTGTAGTAACCGGTATGCTGGCCTTCGGGATGATAGTTGCCGTTGAAGTTGCCCAGCACGGAGCCGAAGTTCGGGACACCGCTCCCCGGCCCGTAGATATCGCCCGTCGTCCGCCACGACGTTGCGATGCCGGCCGCCCAGTCCCACGGCCCGAGGCCGGCATCCGGATATCCGCTTTTGCCGAGCGTGCCCCAGTCGCACATGTTCAGCACCAGCAGTTTTCCGGTGGCGGCATAGGCTTTCTGAATCGCCTGCGATATCGCCGTATAGGCTTGCTGGGGATCGTATCCGGCCGCGCTGCCGCCACACCAGTCGACCTTGACGAAGTCGTAGCCCCATTGCGCGAACTGCAGGAAATCATGATCGTAGTGCGCGTAATCGCTGCCGACAAAATGCGTGCCGTTCGTGTTTCCGCAGCCCTGCGGACCCGAGTCGATATAGATGCCGGCCTTCAACCCCTTGCCATGAATGTAATCGGCCATCACCTTCATCCCGCCCGGCCATTGGTTGGTGGGATTGCCGTTCATGTCGACGTTGATGATGAAGTTGCCGTTCGCATCGCGCTTTCTGGAGGTCCACCAGCCTTCGTCGATATTCACATACTGGTACTTGTTGCCCGTCGCGAGGTTCGCATTCAGTGCGGCCAGCCCGTCGGCCTGGGCCTTGATCGTATTGAAGCTGACGTTCTCCTCGAGGCTGTTCCACGACGACCAGCCCATCGGTGGCGGATTCACCGCGATCTGCTGCATTGCCGTCGGCGACGTACCCGTGGTTCCGCCGCCTCCGGTCGTCGGCGTCGTTCCGGTGGTCGACGTCGCCCCAGTCACCGCCGTGCCCGTTGCCGACGACGAACCGACATCGTCGCCGCCACATGCGGACAATCCTATCGCCGCAGCAACGAAGCACATCGTCAATATTCCTAAATTATTTATGCCCTTCATCTCCGTCTCCCGGTTGTTGTGAATGGCGCGCGCGGCTCGCTTCGCACGCGTACGCAGATTAATGACGTTTCTTTCCCTGTTTCAATCTTTGCAGCATGCGGTCAAATACTGGGAGATGACGGGTTTTCGAATCGGGAATGTTTTATCGTTAATAATTCAAATAATTGACAGAAACAACCCAATCTTTGGAGATGCGCGCGACGAAACGAAAATAATCCGGATGGCTATGCAGGTTTATGGCGAAACCGGAGGTTCACCCCGCTTCGCCACGACTTGATTTATCGCCGGGAAACACGGCGCCACCGCCTACCCTCGCCACGTTGCCTGCGCCAGCTTCGCCACGAGTTCGTCGTACACCACCCTGATACGACGGGGCATCGGGCCACGCCGCGGCCGATAGACGTGCAACTTCCACGGTTCGGGTTCGAGGCTCGACAGCAACCGCACCAGGCGCCCCTTCTTGATGGTCGGTCGGACGAGATACTCCGAGCACTGGCCGAATCCCAGCCCTGCGCACACGGCCTCGATCTCAGCCTCGGCGTCGTCGGTCAGATAGGCCGGCGACGCAGGCTTGAATTGCTGCTCCCCGCGAAAAATCCACGGCCACGCCCGACCGCTCGCGCGGTCGATCAGGCACGTCACCGGCATCGATTCGAGTGCCTTGAGGTTTTTCGGCTCGCCCAGCCGTTTGATCAGCGACGGGGCGCCAACAACCCACATCGGCAACGGCCCGACCATTCGCGCGACAAAGCGGTTATCTCCGATCGCCCCGACCCGCACGCCGATATCGATCTGCTCGTCGACCACCGGCGAAGGCACATCCGACAGCCTCAGATCCGGCACGAGCCCCGGATACCGCTGCATGAGATCGGTCAGGATCGGCTGGACATAATGACGCCCCATGCCTGACGGGGCCGTGATCCTGACGACGCCGACCGGCTCGTCGACCTGAGCGTTCGCGGGCCCGAACAGCCCGTCGACGGCAGTAAGCGCCGCCTGCGCTTCAAGCGCAAACGACTGCCCGAAGGCGGTAATCCGGATACTGCGGGTCGTCCGATGGAACAGGGTTTCGCCCAGCATCTCCTCCAGTTCGCGCACCGCGCGCGTCACGACCTGCGGCGACACACCGAGCCGCGCGGCCGCCTCGCGGAACGTGGGCGCCGCGGCCGCCGCGGAAAAGATCTTCAGGATGTCGAGCCGGTTGAGCATGAGGAACCCTTTTGACGCTCGCGAAGAAGCGATTTTAATTCCCGAAACGGGAATTCTGAATGCGCCATTGTTCCATTTTTTTGCGACCGGCGAACGACCACAATGAGCGTCAGACGTCGTTTCGACGTGAATGGTCAACCACTCTGGGGAATCTCATCATGAACGCAAGCACATATCCGGCTCAACTCGAGGGCCGCATCGCACTGGTGACGGGTGCGAGTTCCGGCATTGGCCGCGCATCCGCGATCGAACTCGCGCGGCGCGGCGCGAAGGTCGTCGTTTCCGCACGGCGCAAGACCGAACTGGATCGACTGGTCGAGGAAATCACGGCCGCCGGCGGCGAAGCGAAGGCCTTCGCCGCGGACGTCGCGAATGAAGACGAGCTCCGCACGCTCTTCGATTTCACGGTATCGACCTACGGACGCCTCGACATCGCGTTCAACAATGCCGGCACGGAAGGCGTGTTCGCGCCGCTGCTCGAGCAGGATGCCGAACGGTTCGACATGGTGTTCGAACCGAACGTGCGCGGCGTGTTCAATTCGATGAAGTACGCGGCCGAAATCATGCTGCGTCAGGGCTCGGGCAGCATCATCAACAACGCGTCGATGGGCGGGCTCATCGGCTTCGAGAATGCGTCGGTCTATATCGCGAGCAAGCACGCGGTGATCGGGATGACGAAGACGGCTTCGATCGAGTGGTTCAAGCGAGGCGTCCGCGTCAACGCACTGTGCCCCGGGCTGATCGAAACGCCGTTCCATCATCGCGGCATCTGGCCGTCGGACGATGCACGGCAGGGCTTTGCCGCAGCGACACCGGCAGGACGGTGGGGGTCCGCCGAGGAAATGGCGACGATCGTCGCGTTCCTCGCATCGGACGATTCCAGCTATGTGTCGGGGCATGCGCTCGTGGCCGACGGCGGCTATTCGATTGCATGACACCTGAAGCGCGAACCTGAATTCCGTGGCGGCCCATCGTCGCGTAACCGGACCGACAGCGCGAAATGACTGCGCGCGGTCGGTTCGCGCATCCCGGTTCGCACGGGAAGCAAATGCATCGGGCCGCTGCCGCCTTCACTTCACTGCACGCCGGCGGTCGGTGTCGGCTCCGCCATCGCCCGCTTCGCGTGAAGACGCAACGCGAGCCACGCGATCCCGACCGCGAACGCGCCGACCACGCCGCCGAAGGTGCCGACCCACGGCAGCCCGAAGTCGCCCGCGATATGGTTGCCGAGCAGTGCGCCGGCACCGATGCCGACGTTGTACAGGCCCGAGAAGATCGACACGGCCAGGTCGGTCCCCTCCGGCGCCAGCTTCAGCACCCATGCCTGCATCGCGAGGCCGAAACAGACGATCGCCCCGCCCCAGACCAGCGTATGCACGGACAGCGTGACGATGTTTAGCGCGCACGGGAACAGGATCAGCAGGCATCCCGACAACGCAACGATCGACGCCAGCAGGAAATCGTCCGGCCGGTGCGGATAGACGCGATTGAAGCAGAGCGCGGCCGGCATGCCGGCGATGCCGAACAGGATCAGCACATACGTGATCCGGCTGCTGCTCGCGTGGTTCACGCTCTGGACGAAGGGCTCGATATACGTGTACGACGTGAAATGCGCGGACACGACGAGCACGGTGATCGCGTACAGCGCCACCAGCGCCGGCTTGCGCAGAAACACGCCGATGCTGCCGACGGATCCGGCGCCCTGGCTCGGGAGTTCCGGCAACGTCGCGCGCAGCAGCAGCAACGCGACGCCCGCCGCGCCCGCGATGATCAGGAACGTGACGCGCCAGCCGAACGCCTCGCCGATCACGCGCCCGAGCGGAATGCCGGCGACCATCGCGATCGACGTGCCCATCGCCAGCATGCCGAGCGCGCGGCTTTTCCGGTCGCTCGGCGCGAGCCGCACGGCGAGCGGGACGGAAATCGACCAGAACACCGCGTGCGCACACGCGATGCCCAGCCGGCCGACCATCAACACCGCGAAATTCCACGCGATACCGGTGACGATATGGCTGACGATGAACGCCACCAGCGCCCAGACCAGCAGCCTGCGGCGCTCGACATGGCGCGTGACCAGCGTCAGCGGCAGCGACACGACGGCGACGGCCCACGCATAGATCGTCAGCATCAGGCCGACGTCGGTCGGCTGCATGTGCAGGCTGTCGCCGATCGCGCTGAGCAGCGCGACGGGGACGAACTCGGTGGTATTGAAGATGAAGGCGGTGAGTGCCAGGGCCCATACGCCCCACCACGATTGACTGGAACTGACGGCGTCCGGTGTTGCCATACCTGGAATCGACGAGGGTTGGGGGTGCGTACGGCGCGGAAAAGTCCGGCCCCGCGCATCGCGCGATTGTACCAGCGGCGCCTGACTCGTCGCGGCACGGCGCGGCACGTTGGGGCCACGGGACATCGCCATGACATGGCCGCTCGCCGATAATGTGTCGGCAGGATTTTCATCGACGATTCGCTCGAACCCTATCGAGCCAGGAGATTCACATGCGCATTGAAACGTCTTTTCTGTTCGATCTCGACGGCACGCTCGTCGACAGCGTCTATCAGCACGTGCTCGCGTGGAAGGAAGCGCTCGATGCCGAGGGCATCGAACTGTCGGTGTGGCGCATCCACCGCAAGATCGGGATGAGCGGCGGCCTGTTCCTGAACCAGCTGCTGCGCGAGACGGCGGGCGACATCGACGCCGAGCGCGTCGAACGGCTCGCCCGGCTGCATGCGGCCGCGTACCAGCGGCTGCGCGCGCAGGTTCGGCCGCTGCCGGGCGCGCGCGAGCTGCTGGCCGCGCTGTCGAGCGCGGGCATCCGCTGGGCGATCGCCACCAGCGGGCGGATGGAAACGGCCGCCATCAATCTCGAGGCGCTCGGCGTCGATCCGGCAAGGAACGTCGTCGTCACGCGCGACCAGGTGAAATATGCGAAACCGGACCCCGACCTGTTCCTGACCGCGGCCGCGCAACTGAACGTGCCGATCGAACACACGGTGGTCGTCGGCGACAGCATCTGGGACATGCTCGCCGCCAGCCGCTGCCGCGCGCTCGGCGTCGGGCTGCTGTCGGGCGGCTACGGCAGCGACGAACTGGAACGCGCGGGCGCGCTGCGCGTGTACGACGATCCGGCGGATCTGCTGTGGCATCTGGATGAAATCGCCGCGCGGCCGTAGACAATCCGCCTCACCGGGGTCGCCTTCGCCGGATCGAAGCCCCCGCGCGCTTCACGCGGCCGGCACGGCGAACAGCATGCGGCCGGCCAGGTTCACGTCGATTTCGTAGCGGCTGCAGGCAAGGCCGCGCGTCGCGGCCGGGGCCGTACCGGCAGACGGCGCGGGTACGCGGATCGTGCGTCGATGCGCCCCGGTCAATCGTCGTCGACGCGCTTGTCGATCAGATAACGGCCGCGCTCGACGCCCGCGCGCAATGCTTCGTTCTCGGTCAGCCATTCGGGGCCGGCGGCCGCCGGCTCGACCAGCTCGATGCGCTCGCCGCCGACATACACCTGCACCTCGTCGCGCCATGCGCCGCTATCGTTGCGCCGCGCCCATACGAGGATCTCGTGGCCGCGATACGGGTCTCGAACCTGTGCATCCTGTTGATGTTGCACGATGGCCTCCTGTGCTTATCTGCGATAACGATGCAAAAAATACGCGCCGCCCGATCGCCGCGCGCGCCGGCCGCCCTGCTCGCACGCAGCGTGCCCGGCCGGCACGCGCCTTGCGCCCCCTTACGTCCCCTTGCGTCCCCATTGCGCGTCGAACCGCTACCGGTACGCGCCTGGGTGAAACGGAAGGAATGCACATCATGATCGGGCACCTCGAACGCGTCGGACGCCTGCTACCGGCCGCGCTACCCGGCACTCGTGATGCTCGCGGCTCGAATGCCGCCTCATCGCGCAGCGTCAACCGCGCACGCCGCGCTCGTCGTCGAGCATGGCGATCTCACGCTCGGCACGCTGCACGATACACCCTGCGCGGGACGCGTGCGCGTGAAGCGGTTCATCGTCCAGCAGTCGGACGACGATCCGGACACCGACGACATCCCGGCCCCGTTCTCGCGCACGAGCGGACCGGAATTTGCAACGCTCGGCAAGACGCTGCAAAACATCGCCGGCGTGCGGACCTGCCGCCCCGACACTTCGTCAAGGAGCTTCGTGTGACCCAGACCGACCTGCTCTCCTATCTCGTGACGAGCGAACTGGCCGCCCGCATGCGGTTCGGCGGATGGCTCACCATCAGCCAGCGCGTCGGTGCGCTGCGCGCGTGGCTCGCGTGCCATCACGCCGAATGCAGCTGGCACGACCGGATCAGGATCGCGAGCGCGGCCGCGACGATCGCGCAGGAGATCTACGAGATCGCGGTCGCGCACGGCCTTGAAAACGGCGAACGCGTGCGGCTCGACGCCCGTTCGCCGGAGCTGCAGGCGCTGCGCGCCCGCTGCGACGCGCTGCTGCAGCGCATCGACGGCGACCGGGACGTCGACGCACGATGATCGCGCCGGACCGCAGGAGCGTGCGGCTCGCCGCCATCGCAACGGCAGGCCCGGACGATGCAGCGGCCGCCGCGCTGCCGCCGGGCGACGCGTCGCGACACGGCCTGCTCGAACGCGGCCGCAACTGCGACGCGATTTGCCATGCGGACCGCTTCGCGACGCTCGTCGACGGCGATGCGTATTTCGCGACGCTGCGCGCCGCGCTGCTGCGGGCACGCCATACGGTATTCATCGTCGGCTGGGACGTCGACAGCCGGATGCGGCTTGCGCCGGGCGGCGCAGGCGATGGCGACGCCTTCCCCGACACGCTCGCTGCGTTCCTGCACGCGCTCGCCTCCGCGCGGCACAACCTGCGCATCTACGTGCTCGCGTGGGACTTCGCGATGATCTACGCGCTGGAGCGCGACTGGCCGCCCGTGTATCGCGCCGGCTGGCGCGCGCATCGCGGTATCCGCTTTCGGCTCGACGACACGCATCCGCGCGGCGCATCGCATCATCAGAAACTCGTCGTGATCGACGACCGGCTCGCGTTCGTCGGCGGCCTCGACCTCACGCGCGCGCGCTGGGACACGCCCGCGCATGCGGCCGGCGACCCGCGCCGCCGCGACGAGCACGGGATGCCGTACGCGCCGTTCCACGACGTGCAGGCGATGTTCGACGGCGACGCGGCCGCCGCGATCGGCGAGCAGGCGCGCACGCGCTGGCTGCACGCGTGCGGGCGGCCGATCGCGATCCGCGCGCAGCGGCACCTCGAGCGGCCGGACGACGATCCGTGGCCGCCCGATGCGCGCGTCGACGTGCGCGACGTGCGGCTCGGCATCGCGTATACGGCGCCGCGCCACGGCGGCCGCGAGCCGGTGCTGCAAGTGCGCGCGCTCGTCGGCGACGCGATCCGCGCCGCGCGCCGGCACCTGTACGTCGAGAACCAGTATTTCACCGCGGCGGTCGTGCGCGAGACGCTGTCCGCGCGCCTCGCCGACGCGCACGGGCCGGACGTGACGGTCGTCGCGCCGCGCGTGCAGAGCGGCTGGCTGCAGGAAGCGACGATGGGCGTGCTGCGCGCGCGCCTGCACGCGACGCTCGCGGCGGCCGACCGCTTCGGCCGCTACCGGCTGCTGTATCCGCATGTCGACGGGCTCGGCGACGCGTGCGTGAACGTGCACAGCAAGCTTGCGATCGTCGACGACGAATGCCTCGTGATCGGCAGCGCGAACCTGAACAACCGCTCGATGCTGCTCGACACCGAATGCTGCATCGCGCTCGTCGCGGCCGGCGACGCGCGCATCCGCGCGGCGATCGCCGGCACGCGCGAGCGGCTGCTGGCCGAGCATCTCGGCATGACACCCGCCGCGGTTACCGCCGCATTCGCCTGCGCCGACCGGCCGAACGCCGTGCTCGACCGGCTGCGCGCGAAGCATGGCCGCACGCTGCGCACGCTCGATCCGGCCGTCGCACCGCAACTCGACGCGCTCGTGCCGGTCAGCACGCGGCTCGATCCCGAGCAGCCGATCGAACCCGACCGATTCGTCCGCGAATTCGTGCCGCGCGAACAGCATCGCTCGCTGAGCACGCGCTTCTTCGTGCTCGGCGCGATCGTGCTCGCCATCACCGCGTTGGCGCTCATGTGGCGCTTCTCGCCGCTGGGCGCGCGGCTGAATATCGCTTCGCTGTCGCACGCGGCGGCCGGCATCGCGCAGTGGCCGGCCGCACCCGCGCTGCTGCTCGCCGGCTATGTGGTCGCGGCGACGTTCGCGGTGCCGATCACGCTGCTGATCGCCGCGACCGGGCTCGTGTTCGGCGCGTGGCCCGGTTTCGCGTATGCGGGCCTCGGCTCGATGGCGGCCGCCGCCACGACCTACGGGCTCGGCCGCTGGCTCGGGCGCGACGCGGTGCGCCGGCTGGCCGGCGCGCGCGCGAACCGGCTGAGCGAACGCATCGGCCGGCGCGGCGTGGTCGCGATGGCCGTGCTGCGGCTGCTGCCGATCGCGCCGTTCGCGGTCGTGAACCTTGTCGCCGGCGCGTCGCACATCGGCCTGCGCGACTTCCTGGTCGGAACCGCGATCGGGATGCTGCCCGGCATCGCGCTGACGGTTACGTTCGCGCATCAGTTGACCGCCGCGCTCAACCATCCGCGGCCGGGCGCGTTCGCGTGGCTCGCAGCGATCGGCATCGCGCTGGTCGGCGTGTCGGTGCTGCTCGTCAGGGTGCTGCGACGATGGCGCTGAGCCGGCACGCGGCGCCGCCGCCCGAAATCGTCACCGCCGACGGGCCGCCGGCCGCCGCGCCGGGCGGACGCGACCTGCGGATCGCGACCTACAACATCCGCGGCGGCTACGGCACGTGGCCGGCGCGCGCGGCCGACCGGATCGCGGCCGTGATCGACGAACTCGACGCGGACGTGATCGCGCTGCAGGAAGTGCCGCTCGGCGGCACGCGTGCGCCCGACGTGCTCGCGCATCTGCGCGACGCGACCGGCATGCACGCGGCGGCCGGCCCGACCATCGACACGCCGGAGCGCCGCTACGGCAACGCGGTGCTGTCGCGCTGCCCGATCCGCGCGGCGCGCACGCTCGACCTGTCGTTCCACCTGCGCGAGCCGCGCGGCGCGCTGGATGCCGACATCGACTGCGGCGCGGGCACGATCCGCGTGGTCGCGACCCATCTCGGCCTGTCGGCGAGCGAACGCAGCGCGCAGGTGCAACGGCTGCTCGCCGCATTCGACACCGGCGCGATGCCGGTGATCCTGCTCGGCGACATCAACGAATGGTTCGTGCGCGGCCGCGCGCTGCAGGCGCTCGTCACGCGGTTCCGGCGCGCGCCCGCGCCACGCACGTTCCCGACGCTGTATCCGGTGTTCTCGCTGGACCGGATCTGGATCCACCCGGGCGAACTGCTGATCGACGTGATCGTGCATCGCAGCATGCGCGCGCGGCACGCATCCGACCACTACCCGCTCGTCGCGCGGATGCGCGCGACGGCCGCCGCGACGGGAACGTCGATTGCGCGTTGAAAACCTTTTCGGTCCAGCGGAGCTTGCCCATGCGAACCGACGCACTCGGCGGAAAGGATCTCGACTACTGGTGCGCACGCGCGTTGTGCGCAGATGACGAAGACACGCTGCGTTTCACGTCCGTCGCGCCGGCGGTCGTCGTGACGGCCGCCTGCGACGCATTGAGGCGCCTCGACGCGCCGTTCGCGCCGTCGGCGTCGTGGGCCGACGCGGGCGCCGTGCTCGATCGCGTCGACGACCTGCGGATCGCACACCACGGCGACAGCGTCGAATGCGACGCGACCTTCATCGACGGCCCGTCCGCCTGCGGCGCGCGTGGCGCCAACGCACGCGTGGCGCTGCTGCGCGCATTCGTGCGCGCGCGCTTCGGCGACGAGGTCGACGCACCGCCGCCGTTCGCGCACCGGATCGAACACGGCGCCATGGCGCGCTACGACCCCGGCATGCCGCTTCCCGAAACGGACGACGATCGCGCCGCGGGCGACAGCACGGATATCCGCTCCATCCCGCACATGTAAGTGCAAGCGGCAGTACAGCGGTCATGTAAAAACGACAGCCCGCCGGCGCCGGCATCCCGCCTGACCATTGCCGCGCCGGACTCCGCGCGGCAGGCACACGCGTTGCGGCAACCCGGCGTTATCGACCGCCGCCGCCCGCACGCTCCGCGCCATGGACTCCACGCCGACCTTCGCTCCGCATATCTATTTCTGCGACGCCCGCCTCGTCGGGCCGCTCGACGCGTGGGGGCAGACCTGCGCGCATATCGCGGGAATGGGCTTCGATCACGTGCTGGTCGGCGCGTTCTGGGCCGCGAGCGTCGCCGGCTTCCCGCGCCACGTGGCCGATTTCCATCGCCCGGCCCACACGTTCGCGACGCGCGCGAGCGCGCTCGAAACGTTCTCGCGGCTCGCGCAGCTCGCGCACGGCCACGGGCTGCGCATGCTGCTCGAAGTCGTGCCGGACCGCATCGCGCGCGAGAACCCGCTGCGCGCCGCGCATCCGGACTGGTACGTCGAGCGCACGCACGACGATGCGCTGATCGACCCGCGCGGCACCGCGCACGCGCTGGATGTCGTGCACGCGAACCTCGGCGACGATGCGGCGCGCGACGCGCTGTCCGCGTGGTGGTGCGCGCACCTCGCCGCCTTTGCGGACGCGGGCGCGGCCGGCTTCCTGGTCGACGCGCCGCATCATCTGCCGGCGGACTGGTGGCCCGGCTGGCGCGCGGCGCTGCGC
>NZ_JBNCAB010000047.1:0-56680 GCF_049805555.1 Burkholderia sp. DN3021
CCCGCCGCCCAGGCCGCGCCCGACGCGCGCGCGGCGATCCGGCCCGCGCAGGCCGGCGCGCACAGCGAACGCCTGCTCGCCATCGACCGCGTGAATCTCGAATACCGGAGCGGCGCGCGGATCGTTCGCGCGACGCACCAGGTGAGCTTCGACGTGTACGGCAGCGACCGCTTCGTGCTGCTCGGCCCGTCGGGTTGCGGGAAGTCGACGCTGCTGAAGGCGATTGCCGGCTTCATCGAGCCCGTGTCGGGTTCGATCGCGCTCGACGGCCAGCCCGTGCGCGGGCCGGGGCCCGACCGCATCGTGGTGTTCCAGGAGTTCGACCAGTTGCCGCCGTGGAAGACGGTCGTCGAGAACGTCGCGTTTCCGTTGCGCGCCGCCGCGAAGCTGTCGCGTGTCGAAGCACGCGAACGCGCGCTGCACTATCTCGACAAGGTCGGGCTGGGCGCATTCGCCGAAGCGTATCCGCACACGCTGTCGGGCGGCATGAAGCAGCGCGTCGCGATCGCGCGCGCACTGGCGATGCAGCCGCGCGTGCTGCTGATGGACGAACCGTTCGCCGCGCTCGACGCGCTCACGCGCCGCAAGATGCAGCAGGAACTGCTGCGGCTGTGGGACGAGTTTCGCTTCACGCTGCTGTTCGTCACGCATTCGATCGAGGAAGCGCTCGTCGTCGGCAACCGGATCCTGCTGCTGTCGCCGCATCCGGGCCGCGTGCGCGCGGAACTCAACAGTCACGAGCATTCGCTCGACAGCGTCGACAGCGTCGACACCGGCGACTTCCGCGATAACGTCGCGCGGATCCATCGCCTGCTGTTCGATACCGATGCAACGAACGCGCCGACGACCGAGGAAGCCGCATCATGAGCACGATCGATCCGGTCCTGCCGCCGCTGCCGCCCGTTCGCGCCGAATACGAACGCACGCTCGACACGCTGCCCGACGCCGAACGCGCGGCGCCGGCCCCGCTGTTGCGCCGCATCGCCGGCGCGGGCTGGTTTCGCCGCAGCGTCATCGCGCTCGTGCTGATCGCCGCATGGGAGATCGTCGCGCGCATCGTCGCGAACGATCTGCTCGTGCCGACCTTCGGCGCGACGCTGGCCGCGTTCGTGCAGGGCATCGAGTCGGGCGAACTGCTCGTGAAGACGGGCATCTCGATGTCGGTGCTGCTGCGCGGCTACGCGCTGGGCGTGTTCTTCGCGTTCGCGCTGACGTCGCTCGCGGTATCGACGCGCATCGGCCGCGACCTGCTGACGATGCTCACGTCGATGTTCAATCCGCTGCCGTCGATCGCGTTGCTGCCGATCGCGCTGCTGTGGTTCGGGCTCGGCACCGGCAGCCTGCTGTTCGTGCTCGTGCACGCGGTGCTGTGGCCGCTCGCGCTCAGCATGTACACGGGTTTTGCCGGCGTGCCGGCCACACTGAGGATGGCCGGGCGCAACTACGGCCTCACGGGCCTGCGCCAGATCGCGCTGATCCTCGTGCCGGCCGCGCTGCCGTCGATCCTGTCGGGCCTGCGCGTCGGCTGGGCGTTCGCGTGGCGCACGCTGATCGCGGCCGAGCTCGTGTTCGGCGCGAGCGCGGGGCAGGGCGGGCTCGGCTGGTACATCTTCCAGAACCGCAACGAGCTGTATACCGACCGCGTGTTCGCGGGTCTCGCGGCCGTCATCGTGATCGGCCTGCTCGTCGAGAACCTCGTGTTCGACACGCTCGAACGCGCGACCGTGCGGCGCTGGGGCATCCAGCACTGACGCGATGGTGCGCCGCCATTCCCGGCGCGCGCATAACAAAAGCTGAAATCGGTTTTTCGCGCGCGTCGGGTGCGTCCCTATACTTTGCGGTGCCGCGCGTGCGCCGTGTCGCGAATGCCTCGACCACGCGACGCAGCGACGCTCCCGATCTTCTCGCATAAGGAACCGCCGAATGACTGCCCGTGATGCCGTCGACCCGCGCGACGCGTTGCGCGACGCGCTTGCCGCGCTGCCCGATCTCGCGAACGCGATCGGGCAGGATGCCGCGCAACGCGAGGCGCGTCGCGAACTGCCGTTCGAAGGCTTCGCGATCTTCCGGCGCTCGGCGCTGGGCGTGCTGCGGATTCCTGTGGCGCGCGGCGGCCTCGGCGGCACGCTGGTCGATCTGTTCGACACGATCGCGACGCTGGCCGCGGCCGATTCGAATCTCGCGCACGCGCTGCGCATCCACTACGACATGACCGAGACGCTGCGGCTGTCGCCGCGCACGCCGTTCAACGACGTGCAGCTCGAACGCGCGCTGGCCGGCGCGATCTTCGGCGGTGCGTCGACCGAGCGCGGCACGTCGCGGCCCGGCGAGAACACGACCGTACTGCGCCGGGACGGTGCTCACCATCGCGTGACGGGGCGCAAATATTATTCGACGGGCACCGCGTTTGCCGATTTCGCGCGCATCAACGTGGAGAACGAGCAGAGCGACGCGCTTGCCGTGATCATTCCGGTCGCGCGCGACGGCGTGCAGGTGCTCGACGACTGGGACGGGATGGGGCAGCGCATGACCGCGAGCGGCAGCCTGCTGCTCGACGACGTGCAGGTGTTCGCGGACGAAGTGGCCGCGCGCGACGGTGCGTCGCTCGTCGGCCGCCATTGCGGCGCGCTGCGGCAGCTTCATCTCGTCGCGACGGGTGCGGGCATCGTGCGCAACGTGGTCGCCGATGCGCGCCGCTACGTGCTCGCGCACGGCCGCCCGGCGCTGCACAGCCCGGCGCCGACCGCGCGCGACGATCATTTCATCCAGCAGATCGTCGGCGAACTGTCCGCGCACAGTCACGCGATCGATGGGCTCGTGCGCGAAAACGCGCGGGCGCTCGACCGCTCCGCCGACGCGATCGAGGCCGGCGACGCCGATGCGCATGCGCTCGTGCTCGACAGTGCGCTCGCGACCGCGCGCACGCAGTTGATCGTCAGCAAGCTCGCGCTGCATGCGGCCGAGCGGTTGTTCGAAGTCGGCGGCGCGTCGGCGACGGCGCGCGAACACAACCTCGACCGGCACTGGCGCAACCTGCGCACGATCTTCAGCCACAACCCGCTGCTGCACAAGGCGCGCGTGATCGGCGACTACGAACTGAACGGCGTGACGACGCACCTGACCGAAGGGCGCGTGTTCTGATCCTGCCGCGCGCGCGACGTTTCCGCCGCCTGACTTCAGCGCCGCAACCCGGCGTCGCGCAGCAGCGGCAGCACGCGCTCGCCGAAGAAGTCGAGATCGGGCTTGAAGTCGTAGAAGCTCAACTGGATCCCGTCGATGCCCGCGCGGTGCAGTCGCACGATGGTGTCGGCAACTTCCGCGGGCGAGCCCGTGATCGAGATATTGCCGCCGATCGCGCGTGCCGCTGCCTGCGAGCGCTGTTCGAAGCCGCCGCGCCACGCATGCGCGTCGCTGTCGAAGCGGTGGAAGCTGCCTTCGTCCGCATGCGCGACGATCGCGTCGCGGTACGCGCGCGCTTCGGCCGCCGTCTCGCGGCAGATCACGAGCGGATTGAGCAGCGTGCGGATCGTCCGGCCGCGTGCCGCGGCGGCCGCCTTCACGCGTGCGGTATGCGCAGGCAGCGCGTCGAGCGCGAGGGCAACGTCGGGGCCGGCCGGGCTCGTGACGAACACGATGTCCGAATAGCGCGCCGCGAAATCGATGCCGGAGTCGGAGCCGGTCGCGTTGATCAGCAGCGGGCGACCGTAGCGCGGCTTCGGCGTCACGAATGCGCCGCCCAGGCGCCAGCTCGACAGTGCGGGCGCGTAGCTGAAATTGTCCGGTTGCGCCCACAACTGCTGGACCGCGTCGAGGAATTCGGCGGCCATCTCGTAGCGCCGGTCGTGCTCGATCCGGTTCCAGCCGAACATCTCGTGCTCGATCGCGCGATGGCCGGTCACGACGTTGATGCCCCAGCGCCCGCGCGAGATGTGATCGAGCGTCGCGGTGAATTTCGCGAAATGCAGCGGATGCCACGGCCCGTAGAGCACATGGCTCGTCGCGACGAGGATGATCCGCTCGGTGCGTGCGGTCAGCGCGGCCAGCGTCATGAACGAGTCGAGTGCCTGGCCGTCGAACACGCCGCCGTAGCCGCCTTTCGGCAGCCACTGCGACAGCGCGAACACGAGATCGAAACCGAGCGCTTCGGCGCGTGCGACCAGGTCGGCGTTGTAGTCGAAGGTCCAGTCGGTCGAGCGCGGCAGCGTCGATGCGCTCCATCCGCCGGCCTGGATCGGCAGGAACAGCCCGAGCATCAGCGGCTGCGCGAGCGCGCGCGACACGGGGCTGTCGGGGAAGTCCGCCGGCGAGCGGACGTCGACGAACGGCGACGGTGCGACGGGCGCGGCGAGGGTGGTTTCGCTCATGACGGGTTCCTTGCGGGGTGTGTGCGCGCTGAAGCCGAACGAAGGCGATGCGCACGCGCTGCGGCGGTTCGCGCAGGAGCGATTGCGGATTGCACGGCGAGCGGATCGCGCCGCGTCATAACCGGCCCGGCCTCGGGTCGGGCACGAAGCCGTCGCGGTTCGGCATCTTCACGCGCGGCAGCGTGCGCGCATCGAGCCGCGCGTCATCGGGCACGATGCCGTTCAGGTGCAGCACGTATGCGGTGACCGCGTAGACGTCGTCCGCGCTCAGCGATTGCGGCGCGTTGTACGGCATCGCACGGCGGATGTAGTCGAACAGCGTGGTCGCATACGGCCAGTAGCTGCCGACGGTCTTTTTCGGTTTTGCACCCGCGAGCGAGCCGAGGCCGCCGACGAGCGGATCGCCGACGCCGCCTTCGCCGCCGGCGCCGTGGCACATCGCGCACTTGTCCGCGAACACATGGCCGCCGCGCGCAACCGTGCCCGAGCCGGGCGGCAGGCCGCTGCCGTCGGGCGCGACGTCGATGTCCCACGCGGCGAGCGCCGCGCGGTCGACCGGCTGCCCGAGGCCGAAGCCTGCGCCGAAGGCGTTCGACACGACCACGGACGCAGCGAGCAGGCAGGCGAGCGGCTTACGCATTGCGCACCTCGCCGTCCGTGCCGACGCGCCAGTTCTGGATGCCGTTGTAGTGATACTGCGAATTGAGCCCGCGCGCGGCGACGAGCGCGTCGCGGGTCGGCTGCACGTAGCCCGTGTCGTCGGTCGCGCGGCTTTGCAGGTCGGCCGGCTCGCCGTTCCAGACCCAGTCCGCCTCGAAGCGCGTCAATGCACGATCGCGCACGTCGCCGGCGAGCCGCGCGGGTCGCCATGTGCGGCCGCCGTCGGTCGATACGTCGACCGCGCGAATCCGGCCGCGGCCCGACCACGCATAGCCGCCGATCGGGTGATAGCCGTGCGCAGCGAGCCGATGGCCGGCCGACGGCCGCGTGATCACCGACTTCGCGTCCATCTCGAACACGAACTGGCGCGCGCAGCCGCCGGGCAGCAGGTTCGTGTATTTCGACGTTTCCTCGCGCGTCATCTCCGGTGCGCGAACCAGCTTCAGCCGCCGCAGCCACTTGATGTTCGTGTTGCCTTCGAAGCCCGGCACGATCAGCCGCACCGGGTAGCCGTTCTCGGGGCGCAGCCGCTCGCCGTTCTGCGCATAGACGACGAGCGCGCGCTCGAGGATCCGGTCGAGCGGCAGGCTGCGCGTCATCGCCGCGCCGTCGGCGCCTTCGGCGAGCAGCCAGCGCGCGGACGGGTCGATGCCGGTTTCGTCGAGCAGCGTCGACAGCCGGACGCCCGTCCATTCGCAACACGACAGCAGCCCGTGCGTGAACTGGACGGGCAGCCCGCTCGGGCCGTTCCATTCGCTGCCGGTGTTGCCCGAGCATTCGAGGAAGTGGATTCGTGATTCGGACGGGAAGCGCAGCAGGTCGTCGAGCGTGAACACGCGCGGCTCGCGCACGAGGCCGTGCACGACGACGCGATGGCGCTGCGCATCGATCTCGGGCACCCCGGCGTGATGACGTTCGTACACGAGGCCGTTCGGCGTGAGGTCGCCGAACAGGTCGGCGAGCGGCGTCATCGACGAGCCGGAGCCGGGCAGCACAGGCGTGCGGGCGCTGCGGCGGATCACGTCGCGTTCGTGCGGGCCCGGCACGCCGTACGGCGGCGACAGCAGCGGCGCGCCCGGCGAACGGGTCCACGGCGGCACGTCCAGCGGGGAGAGCGGCTGGCTTGCGAGCGCGCCGCCGGCAGGCAGCAGCGCGGCGGCCCATCCGCCGGCGAGCTGGCGCAGCGCCGCGCGCCGGCCGGGGCGCGGCGGGCGGGAAGGAACACGGGAATCGGTCATGGTCGAACGCGTATCGCGTGCGGCGGCCGCACGCGGGGAAACGGACATTCTCGGCAACCGGGCGCAACGCGGCAAACAACGATTCCCGCTTTGCTTATCGTGCTGATTGCGCCGCGCCCGATGCGCGTGCCGTCAGAACTTCACGCGCAGCCCGCTGACGATCGCGACCTGGCGGTTCGTCGACGACGCGCTGCCGATGTTCGAGATCACCGCGACCTTGCGATAGCCGCCCGACGTTGCCGTGCTCGGATCGCCGGCCGCGAGCTGGTAGATGCCGGACAGGTAGAGATCGGTGCGCTTCGACAACGCGTAGTCGAACCCGAGCGTGAACTGGTGCCAGCGCGGCTTCAGCGTCTGGCCGCCGGTGCCCGGCAAGCCGCTCGCGCGCCCGTCGGTGAACGTATAGACGCCGATCAGCGTGGCCGCCGGCGTGATCTGGTAACGCGCGTTCACGTCGTAGTTGTTGAACTTGCGCGACGAGCCGTCGACATAGTCGAGCTGCGTGTGGCTCCATGCGAAGCCGAGCGTCGCGCGGCCGAGCGCGTAGTTCGCGCCGACGGCGCCGATCTGCTGCCTGAGCACGCCGCCGTTCAGCCCGTAGAAGAACGCGCCGCTGTAGTCGTTGCCGGTGGCCGAGGTCGCGCCGCCCACCGCGCCGCTGGTATTCGACGTCGCGTTCGGATGATTGAGCCGCACGTAGCCGCCGCCGACCGACAGCGGGCCGTTCACGTAGTTCGCCGACACGCCCCACGCGTTGTTGTTCGAGAAACCGGTGCCCGCGCCGCCGTTCGCCTGGTTGCTGAACGCATAGAGCAGGTCGGCCGTGAAGCCGGCGATCGTGTCGCTGCGGAACTTCACCGCGTTGTTCAGCCGGAAGCTCTGGTTCAGGTTGTCGTTGTCGCCTACGTGCGTGGCCGGCGACCAGAAGCCGGACCCCGAGTACTGCGCGACGAGATCGGTGATCGGCTCGTACTGGCGGCCGAACGTCAGCGTGCCGAGCCCCTTCTTCGCGAGGCCCACGTACGCGGAGCGGCCGAACAGGCGGCCGCCCTGGCCGAGCCCGCCGTCGCTCGGCCGGAACCCGCTTTCGAGCGTGAAGACCGCCTGCAGGCCGCCGCCGAGATCCTCCGCGCCTTTCAGGCCCCAGCGGCTGCCGCTCAGCTTGCCGCTCGTCTGCTGGATGTTGCTCGCGCCGCCCTGGTTGTTCGTATAGGCGATACCGGCATCGACGACGCCGTACAACGTGACGGAACTCTGCGCATGCGCGCCGACCGAACCGATCGAAACCAAACCCAGGACTACCGATTTTTTGATCATGACCATCCTCTGTTTTTATGACTACATCTACGAGGATCACGATGCTATTGACGACGGGCGCCGCGCTGAACGGTCGATCCGTGGTTTGCAAATCGCTGCGCGGCGGATTTGCAATGTGCGTCGCCGCACGCTCGACACGTGCGTCGCGATCGCGTCCGGCGCACATGCTGCGGCGAACGCATCGCACCGACGGCGAACGTCGAGCGCTGCAAACGTGCGGCTGCCGTCATATCGATCGATGAAATCGTTCGATGTCCGCAATGCATGCGGTTCGGCTCGCGATGCTTTTATGCAACGCCGCCCTGTGCGGCGAATGGCCGATGCGCTATGCGCGGCCGCATATCGATTTCGCAAAACGTTGGTAGGGCAGTGCGATGCGTGACGGTAGAGTCGGGCATCCGGTCGCGGGCCGGCATGCTCCGGGAACACGAGGGCGCCGACGCGCGCGTTCATCCCGGTCGTACAACGAACACGGGAGCCGTTTGACATGAGTCGCGATGTGCTGTTTTTGCTGGAACCGGGCTTTAGCGATCCGAAGCATCCGGGCCGACGCTTCGTCTGTCCGCATGGACTGTCGATCGAAGGGCTGCTGGCGAGCGCGCCCGACCGCGCCGGCCGCATCGACGTGAAGCGAATCGGTTTCGAGCGGCCGCGGCACGCGGTGATCGACGCGCTCGACGACGCGCACCAGGGCCTGCCGGTGCTCGTGCTCGGCCGCGACCAGCCGGCGCCCGACGATGCGCAGACGCTCGGCGACGTGCGCTTCGTCACCGACGCACGGCGCATCCTCGAACTGCTGGCCGAACGCCACGGGTTTCCGGTGCTTCATTGATGCGGTGGTTTTCACTTCTTGTCCGATTCTGATCCGACTGACAGGAGCATCCGATGTCGTCAATTTCGGCGGCGCGCCGCCGCCTGCTGCTCGCCGGTGCCGCGGTCGTGTCGGCCCCGTGGGCCCCGTTTTCCGCAAGGGCCGTGTTCGCCGCGCCGGCCGTCAATGCCGATCTCGCCGGCACGACGCTGCGCGTCGCGACCTACAAGGGCGGCTGGCGCGCGCTGCTGCAGGCGGCCGGCCTCGGCGACACGCCGTACCGGATCGAATGGCGCGAGCTGAACAACGGCGTGCTGCACATCGAGGCGCTCAATGCGGATGCGCTCGATATCGGTTCGGGTAGCGAAATTCCGGCGGTGTTCGCCGCGCGCCAGAAGGCCAATGTGCGGTTCATCTCCCGCGCACGCGAAGACCTGAACAACCAGGTCACGCTCGCACGCAAGGACACGCCGATCCGCAGCATCGCGGAACTGAAGGGCAAGCGCGTCGGCTACGTGCGCGCGACGACGTCGCACTATTTCCTGTATCGCCAGCTGGCGGAGGCCGGCCTGAGCTTCGACGACATCCAGCCGATCAACCTGTCGCCGACGGATGGTCTGTCCGCATACGATCGCGGCGACATCGACGCGTGGGCGATCTACGGCTACAACGGCCAGCTCGCGCGCAATCGCTACGGCGCGCGCGTGCTGAAGACGGGGAAGGGTTATCTGTCGGGCAATTTTCCGGTCTACGCGAACCCGCGCACGCTCGACGATGCGCGCCGTCGTGCCGCGACGGGCGATCTGCTGCTGCGGTTCCGGCACGCGTATGCGTGGGCGAACGGGCATTTCCGCGACTATGCGCTCGTGCAGAACCGCGAGACGCGCGTGCCGGTTGCCGATCTCGTCGCGATGTTCGAGCAGCGCAGCGACGACTATGCGCTGCTGCCGGTGACGCCCGACGTGGTGGCGCGGCATCAGCAGGTCGCGGATGTGTTCGCGCGTATCGGCGTGCTGGACGGACCGGCGAATGTCGCGCCGTTCTGGGATACGTCGTTCAATTCGTTGGTTGCGGCGGGTTGACGCGGTGCAGCGGTAAGACGCCCATGTGACTTCATGGTTTCAAGCCCGACGTGGGCCTCGCCGGGCGACCCGGCGCGACCGGATCAGGAGAACGTCGTCGCGTTCGAATGAAATCGGCGCCCGGTTCGAGCATCTGAAACATAAAAGGTTCGTCACCGCGTTGCCGGTCGACGGCGGTATGTCGGAGACCATCGCATGATCGAACGATGCACCGCGCATCCGATGGCCGGTCACGCGCGCCCCATGATCCGGGTGCCGAGCGAGATGCCGAGTTCGGACAGCGACGCATTGGCGGCAAGCTGACGGGCTTCCCAGCGCGACAGCGCGGCGTCGAACGCAGGGCCGTGCACGACGCCGCGCAGCGCGTCGGCGAGACCGACCGCATTCTCCGCCGCTTTCGCGACGCCGGCGGCCGTATGCGGCCGGACGAGGCAGGCTGCGTCGCCGAGCAACACCGCGCGGCCGAAAGCCATGCGGTCGACCGCGAGATCCAGGATCGCCTGCGCGAACGGTGCTTGCGTTGCATCGACGAGCGCGGCGAGCGTCGGCGCAAGCATCCGGCGGCCGGCATCAACGAGTTCGAGCCGGTTGTCGTCCCGCATCGCGCCGGGCGGCAGCGATCCGTCGCGCTGCGTGCCGTCCTGCGCGAGGAACAGCGACGGCAGACGATCCGCGGCGAGCCGCCGGTACCAGACCCAGTTCACGCGCCGCTTGCCCGGTTCGATCGCGCCGTCGCGGCCGGGCACCAGATAGGTCAGGAACAGATGCGCGTCGCCTTGCTGAAACGTGAAGCGGTCGCGCAGCACCCGCAGCACCGTGTCGGGAAGCAGATGCTCGTCGACGAGCCCGCGCCACGCGACATAACCCGCGTATGCGGGCCGCACATCGGGAAGCAGTTGCGCGCGCACGTTCGAGCGGCCGCCGTCGGCGCCGACCAGCAGGTCGGCCTGCTCGACGCGGCCGTCCGCGAAATGCGCGATCACGCGGTCGCCTTCCTGCGCGAACCGCTCGAACGATACGCCGGCGTGCACGACGCCGGCCGGCAGCGCGCGCTTCAGGGCCGTGTAGATCACGTTCCACGCGGTCTGCGTTTGCGGCATGTGCAGGCGTTGCACGATCCGGTCGTGCTCGTCGAGATAGATCCGGTCGACCGAATCGACGCCCGCATCGCGCGGCACGGGCACGCCGCCGAACGTGAATGCGCGTTCGATCGGCGCTTGCAGCACGATGCCGCCGCCGCGGCTGTCGAGGTCGTTCGGCGATTGCTCGAAGACCTTGACGCGCCATCCGGCCGCGCGCAGCGCGGTAGCCGTGAAAAGCCCGCCCACCGATCCGCCGATGACGACCGCCAGCGGGCCCGAAACGTCGCTCATGGTTCCTTCCTCCCGATGATCCGTCGCGCGCGGCGGTTCAGCCTTCCCAGTGCTTCAGGAAGTCGAGCAGCAGCGCGTTCACGCGCTCCGGCTGCTCCTCCTGCGGCAGGTGGCCGCACTGCGCGATCGGCTCGGCACGCAGGTTCGTCGCCATGCTTTCCCACACGGATTTCATGTCGAACATCTTGCCGACCGCATAGAAATCCTCGCCCCAGATGGCCATGGTCGGGCATGCGATCCTGACGTTCGCATCGACGAGATCCTGCTTCACGTCTTCCGCGTTCGCGCGATAGTCGGCCAGTGCGCCGCGCACGGCGCCCGGACGCCGATACGCACGCACGTACGTGTCGAACGCGTCGCCGGAGATCGCGTGCGGGTTGTAGCACCAGTCGGAGAAGAAATAGCTCAGCCATTCGGCCTCTTTGCCGGCGATCAACGCTTCGGGCAAATCCGGCACCTGGTGGAACAGGAAGAACCAGTACGCGCGCGCCGTTTGCGCGGTCATGTTCTGCGCGACGATGCGCGTCGGCACGTTGTCCATCACGACGAGCCGCTCGACGCGCTCGGGGAAGTCTTTCGAGAAACGCGTCGCGACGCGCGCGCCGCGATCGTGCCCGACGAGCGCGATGCGGCCGATGCCGAGCGTGTCGAGCAGTTCGGCGAGGTCGCGCGCCATGTTGCGTTTGTCGTAACCGGCGGCCGGCTTGTCGGTTTCGCCGTAGCCGCGCAGGTCGGGCGCGATCACGCGGTAGCGCTGCGCCAGCGCGGGGATCTGGAAGCGCCACGCGAAGCTGGTTTCCGGGAAGCCGTGCAGCAGGACGACGACGGGCCCGCTACCGGCATCGATGTAGTGCTGGCGGATGCCGTTCGCGGTGACGGTGTGGTGGGTGATCGAAGGCGTGGCGATGGTCATGTGGCGGTCCCTGTTCGGTTCGTCCCGCGCGCAGCAGGCGTGGGCGCGAATGCCTGTCGAGGATAGGCGAAGCGCGCGATGCGCCGGATAAATTGTTCTGAATTCGTCTGGTGGCGCGCACGGCCGGCATCGACCGCTTCATCACGATCACGTCCTGGCCGGATGGCCGGTGTCCGCTGACCCTCGCGTGAATCGCGCCGCAAACGGCGGTCCGACGATCGGCACGACCCACGAAGGCGCCAGCGCGTAAAAATGCCGGATGCCAATTCGACCGTCGTCGAGCGTCGCGCCGCGATTGCACGCGATCCGAGCGCGATCCGAGCGCGATCGCCGGCCGCCGCCGCGTCACGCGCGCCGGCGGCGCCGGCCGGTCGCGCCCGACGCGAGCTGCTTCAGCGCGGCGGGCGTGCCGTGCAGGAATGCGTCGATCAGCCGTTCGATTTCGGTGTCGAGATCGTCGGGCACCGGCAGGCCGTAGACCCACTTGCGGACGCCGAAATAGAAGATGCTCGCGTGCAGGCTCCAGACCAGTTCGATTTCCGCATTGCGCTGGGCTTCCGTCGCCGGCGTGGCGATGTCGTATTCGTACCGCAGCTCGCGCAGCACCGGCAGGAATACGCGTTCGCGCAGCCGCGACAGGTAGCGCGTGTTGAACCCCTCGCGGCTGAGCCCCGCGAAGATGAAGGTGCGGATCCATTCGCGCCGCAGGATGGTTTGCGCGTACGCGCGGTAGAACGCGACGAGCCGCTCCTGCAGCGGGACCGCGCGATCGGAGATCAGCTTTTCCCAGTCGGGATCCCACGTGTAGATCTCGTCGTAGACACGATCGATCAGCGCTTCCTTGCTCGGAAAGTACCGGTACAGCAGCGGCTGGGTGACGCCGATCTGCCGCGCGAGCTCGCGCGTGCTGCCGGAAAAGCCGTGCGTCGCGAAGTGCTCGATCGCCTTCTCGACGATCTGACGCTCGCGCGCTTCCGGCGCGAGCCGGCGGCCCGGCGTGACGGCGTTGCCGTCGGTGTCGGTCCCGGGCTCGCGGGCCGGCGTGCTGCGTTTTCTTTCGGTCATTCCTCGGCTCCTGATGGCGCGCATGCCTAAACTATCGATCGAAAAATAGCACGATCGGGGCCGCGAATACGGTTTGCGGCGCGGCTTTTGTTGCGGCGCTGAATTCCTTGCGGGATCTCCCTGCGTCGAACCGGACCGGCGCCCCGTCCTGCGCTCGAGCCGGCGGATTCAGAAAATTTCAGGCCGCCGCCAAGACATTTAGGCCGGCCTTCACTACTCTAGCTTCCGAACCGCCGCATGGGCCGGATGCCAGTCGGCAAGCCGGACCAGTCGGCGAAACCGGAGCGGAACATGCTTTATCTGATCTCGTCGGGCGCCGGCATTGCGGGCGCCGGCGCAGTCGACACATTCCAGGAAACCGGCTCATGCCTTCGCAGCAAGTAACCGCGGGCGCCGCCGCCGCGCCCGATCACGTGCGCGGCGAGGACGTGTTTCTCGCGTCGATCGCCGGTTATGTCGACACGCTCGGCTTCGTCGCGCTGTTCGGCCTGTTCACCGCGCACGTCACCGGCAACTTCATCCTGATCGGTTCGGGGCTGGCGGGCGTCGGGCAAGGGCTCGTGATCAAGTGGCTCGCGTTTCCGGCCTTCATCGCCGGCATCGTCGGCGCGCGCGTGCTCGACCATCGGATGCGCGTGCTGGGCCATGGCGTGCGCGCACGTTCGCTGTATGCGCTGCAGGCCGTGCTGCTGGCCGGGTTCATGCTGGCCGGCGTGATGGCATCGCCGATCGCCGACGCCGACGCGCCGCGGACGATCCTGTGCGGCCTGCTCGGCGCCGCGGCGATGGGCGTCCAGAACGCGCACGGCCGGCTGACGGCCCGCTCGGTCGTCGCCAACACGGTGATGACGGGCAATGTCACGCAGGCGGTGATCGATGCGTTCGACTGGCTCGTGCCGCTCGCAGCTCCTGCCGAACGGGACGCCGCGCGGGCGCGGCTGCGGCGCACGCTGCCGCCGGTCGCGGGCTTTGCGCTCGGGGCCGGCGCGGGGGCGGCGGCTTATGTGTTCGCGGCCTTCTGGGCGCTGGCGCTGCCGCTCGCGGCGCTGTGCTTCCTCGCCTATCAATCCGGTCGGCCCGACGCGGGGCCGACGTCACGCTGAATGCGCGCGCAGCATACGGCTGCGCGTGCCACTTTCAAGGAGAATTCGATGATTGCACTGAAGTTGCGACAAGTATTGCGGATGACGGCCGCGTCGACGGCCGTGCTCGGCGCTTTGCTGGCGACCGCGCCGGCTCATGCCGACGAGACGCGTCTGCTCCAGTCCTCGTCCGCGCGTGTGCCGGCCGTCGCGGTCGGCCCGCAATACGACACGACGCACGTGTGCGTCGCGCCGGAAGATTTCGACCGCTTCACCGACAGCTTCGTCGCGACGTTCGGCGGCAAGAAGTCGCAGCAGGGCGTGTTCCAGGTCACGCCGACGCCGAGCCAGACGATGTCGCAGCTCGTGCTGACGCCGGTCGGCACGATCTCGGTGTTCGGCTTCAAGACGCCGATCCCGTATCCGTTCTGCGAGGAGCGCACCGGCTATCTCGTCACCGACATGGACGTCGCGGTGAAGTCGGCGCGCGCGCACGGCGCGGACGTGATCGTCGACACGTTCCCCGACCCGATCGGCCGCGACGCGATCGTCCGCTGGCCGGGCGGCGTGAACATGCAGCTTTACTGGCACACCCAGGCGCCGCACTACGACGCGCTGCAGACGGTGCCGGAAAACCGCGTGTACGTGTCGCCGGAAAGCGCGAGCAAGCTGGTGCACGACTTCGTCGCGTTCTCGCGCGGCAAGGTCGTGTCCGACGTGCGCAAGGCGCCGGGCATCGAGATCGGCCGGCCGAACGACACGTATCGCCGTATCCGCATCGAGTCGGGCTTCGGCAAGATGACCGTGCTGGCCACGGACGGCCATCTGCCTTACCCGTTCGGCCGCGAGATGACCGGCTACGAAGTGCAGGATCTGGCCGCGACGCTGAAGCAGGCGCAGGCAGCGGGCGTGACCGTGCTGGTGCCGACCTTCACGTCGGACGGGCGCGATGCGGCGCTCGTGCAGTTCCCGGGCGGCTACGTCGCCGAGATCCACGCGCGGTCGAAATGATGGACCGCCGGCCGATGAGACGGGCGTGGCGGGGCGTGCTGCCGGCCGCCGTGCTGGCGGGCGGCGTCGCGACGTACGCCGGGACGGCGGCCGGCGCCGAGGAAGCCGCGGCGGCCGATGCCGCGGCGCCGGCCTCGACCGCCGGCGCGACGTGCACCGCAAAGCGCCCCACGTTGCTGTTCAATCGCTGGCAGGAAGACTGGTCGGTACTCGCGGATCCGTGCGTGCCGCGCAAGCCGCTCGATGCGCTGAAGTACATCCCGCTGGGCGCCGACCCGTCGACCTACCTGTCGCTCGGCGCGAACCTGCGCGAGCGCTTCGAGCTGAACAACGCGCCGCTGTTCGGGCTCGGCGCCGCGCATGACGACAATTACGTGATCCAGCGCGCGACGGTGCACGCGGATCTGCGTTATGCCGGGCATTTCCAGGCGTTCGTCCAGTTCGTCGATGCGCGGCCGTTCGGCAAGGATACGGTCGGCCCCGTCGACAAGGATCAGCTCGATATCGAGCAGGCGTTCGTCGCGTATGTCGACCAGGTGGGCGGCGGCACGCTCAAGACCCGCATCGGCCGGCAGGAGATGGCGTTCGACTTGCAGCGGTTCGTGTCGGTGCGCGACGGGCCGAACGTGCGCCAGGCGTTCGACGCGCTGTGGGCGAACTACGAAATCGGCAAATGGCGGCTGATCGGCTATGTCACGCGCCCGGTGCAATATCGCAACGACGCGGTGTTCGACGACGTGTCGAACCGGCACCTGAGATTCGACGGCGTGCGCGTCGAGCGCAGCGGCACGGGCCCCGGCGACCTGTCGGCCTACTGGTCGCGCTATACGCGCGACAACGCACGTTATCTCGCCGGAGCCGGCACCGAGCGGCGCGACGTGTTCGACATGCGCTACGCGGGCAAATCCGGCCGGCTCGACTGGGACGTCGAGGCGATGCTCCAGACGGGGCACATCGGACAGGACACGATCGGTGCGTGGGCGTTCGGCGCGCTGGGCGGCTACACGTTCACGAAGACGGCGGGCACGCCGCGCATCGGCATCCAGGTCGACGGCGCGTCGGGCGACAAGCATCCCGGCGACGGGCGCATGGGCACCTTCAACCCGCTGTTTCCGAACGGCTATTACTTCACGCTCGCCGGCTACACCGGCTACAGCAACCTGATTCACGTGAAGCCTTCGCTGACGTTCAAGCCGGCCAGCACCGTGACGGTGCTGACCGCGGTCGGTTTCCAGTGGCGCGAGACGACGGCCGACGCGATCTACGGGCAAGGGATGTCGGCGGTGCCGGGCACGGCCGGCAAGGGCGGTTCGTGGACGGGCATGTATGCGCAGGCCCGTGTGGACTGGCTCGTCAATGCGAACGTGGCGCTGGCCGTCGAGGCCGTGCACTTCCAGGTCGCCAACTCGATTCGCGCGCTCGGTGCGCGCAATGCCGACTATGTCGGCATGGAAGCGAAGTTCGGCTGGTAATGCGGCACGGCGCGCCGCCGGCTCACTGCTGCGTGCGCGCCAGCGCCTCGACAAAATCGATGAACGCCGTGACGCGCTTCGAGCCGCGCTGATTCGGCAGGTAGAGTGCGGTGACGACCGAGCGCGCCGCATCGGGCGTGACGTCGTACTGTTCGAAGAGCCTGCGCAGGCGGCCCGACTGGACGTCGGCGTCGACCAGCCAGTCGGGCAGCAGCGCGATGCCGGCGCCGTCGAGCACGGCATCGCGCAACACCTCGCTGTGATTCGACTTCAGGCGCCCGGCGACCAGCACTTTCGTCGTGCCGTGCGCATCGGCAAACGTCCACGCCTGCTGGTCGCCGCCGAAGTGAAAGCGCAGGCACCCGTGATCGACCAGCTCGCCCGGCGCCGACGGCGTGCCGTGCGCATCGAGGTAGTCGTGGCTCGCGACGACATAGCGCTGGAACGTGCCGAGCTGCCGCGCGACGACTTCCGCGGACGGCGCCGCTTCGCCGAGCCGGATCGCGACGTCGATCCGGCCGGCGACGAGATCGACGCGTTCGTCGGTGAGCTGCAGGTCGAGGTCGAGCTTCGGATAGCGCGCGAGAAATGCCGCGACGTGCGGCGCGATGCGGCGCACGCCGTACGCGACCGGCACCGACACGCGCAGCGGTCCGGACGGCTCGTCGCCGCGATCGGAAACCAGCGCGTCGGCTTCCGCGAGTTCCTCGAGCAGCCGCTTCGCGCGTGCGTAGTACACGGAGCCGGCATCGGACAGCGTGACCTGTCGCGTCGTGCGGTTCAGCAGCACGGTGCCGAGCGACGCCTCGAGCGCATCCACCGCGCGCACCACCGACGACGCCGCGAGCTCGAGGCGCCGTCCCGCGCTCGAGAAGCCGCCGGCTTCCGCTACTTCCACGAACGCGCGCAGCGCGGAGAATTTGTCCATGTCGTCGCCTTTGTGTCTTCGTGTCTTCGTGTCTTTGTGCGTATCGCAACGATGCATTGCGTGCCGTTCGCATTCTATCGTCGGCCCGCACGCGCTATCTTCCGGACTGCAATGTACAGGAAGGAGCCTGCGATGAAACCCCTCGAAGTAACGGTGACCTACGACCTCATCTGCCCGTGGTGCTGGATCGCGGAGCACCGGCTCGCGGAGGCGCTTGACGAAGCCGGCCTGGCCGGCCACGTGAGCGTCCGGTTCGTGCCGTTCGAACTGAACCCGTCGATGCCGGCCGGCGGCATGGACCGCAAGGCGTACCGGAGCGCGAAGTTCGGCAGCTGGGCGCGCTCGCAGGCACTCGACGCGCATGTGGCCGAAGCCGGCCGGGCGGCCGGCCTCGTGTTCGATCATGCGCGGATCGCACGCACGCCGAACACGCGGCTTGCCCACCGGCTCGTCTGGTTCGCTCAACAACGCGGCAGTGCGGTCGCGCTCGTCGACGCGCTGTTTGCCGCGTATTTCCGCGACGGCCGCGATATCGGCGACGCGGACGTGCTGGTCGAGATAGCGGCCGGCGCCGGTTTGCCGGGCGACGCGGTGCGTGCGTTCCTGGCGTCCGGCGAAGGGCTCGATGCGGTGGTCGCGCTCGAAGCGCAGGCGGTGCGCGAAGGCGTCGCGTCGGTGCCGTCGACGCGCATCGGGCTGTCGGTCGTCAGCGGCGCGCAGCCGGCCGCCGTCTTTCGCGATGCGTTGATTGCCGCGCAGCACGCGCGTGACCGGGCCGCCTGAATCCGGGCCGGCGCCGCCGAGGCCCGGCCTTC
This sequence comes from Burkholderia sp. DN3021, assembly GCF_049805555.1. Taxonomy (NCBI): domain Bacteria; kingdom Pseudomonadati; phylum Pseudomonadota; class Betaproteobacteria; order Burkholderiales; family Burkholderiaceae; genus Burkholderia; species Burkholderia sp. DN3021. The sequence goes on from NZ_JBNCAB010000047.1 coordinate 18,132, forward strand.
AGAACGATTCATGTCCCGCTCAGGATTATTGCGAATCCGGCCGGTAAGCTCGGTGTCGCGCGCATCTACGCCGGCCGGACCGGCAAGCCGGCGCGCGCAACGTCGATACGCAACCGGGGAACGGACATGAAGAACTTGAACTGGCGCACGCGCGCGGCGCGCTCGGGCCGCATGCTGCTCATCGCGTGGTGCGTCGGCATCGTCGCATCGGTCGCGTTCGCCGGCGAGCCGGGCGGCGGCAACCAGGCCCCCGGCTTCTATCGGCAGAAGCTCGGCAACCTTCGGATCGTCGCGCTGTCCGACGGCACGCATCCGTTTCCGGTCGATACGGTCTTCCGCGATGTGTCGAAGGACGACATCCGGCGCGATCTCGATCGCGAGTTTCTGGAGCCGCCCGTCCAGGGTTCGATCAACGCGTTCCTGGTCGATACGGGAACGAAGCGGATTCTCGTCGATACGGGCGCCGGCGTGCTGTATGGCGACTGCTGCGGCAAGCTGCTCGCGAACCTGCGCGCGGCAGGCTATGCGCCGGAGCAGATCGACGAAGTGTTGCTCACGCACCTGCACAAGGATCACGTCGGCGGCATTGTGTCGAACGGCAGGATGACCTTTCCGAATGCGGTCGTTCGCGTAAACGAGATCGAAGCGAATTACTGGCTCGATCCGGACAACAAGGCACAGGCGCCGGCGTTCCTGGCGTCGTTTTTCGATGCGGCGGCCGCGTCGGTCGCGCCGTACGTCGCGGCCGGACGCTTCAAGACGTTTCGCGGCGAAGCGACGCTCGCCCCCGGCATTCGCGCGGTGCCGATGCCCGGCCATACGCCGGGCCATACGGCCTATCTGATCGAGAGCGGCGACGCCGGGCTGCTCGCGTGGGGCGACATCGTGCACGTCGCGGCGATCCAGTTGCAGGATCCGGACGCGACCGTCCAGTACGACAGCGATGCCGACGCGGCGCGCCGCACCCGGCGCGATACGCTGAAGCGCGTCGCGGACAAGCGTTATCTGGTCGGTGCCGCGCACATCGCGTTTCCCGGGCTCGGGCATCTGCGCAGGGACGGGGAGCAGTACGACTGGGTGCCGGTCAACTACGACGCGACGCCGCTTCAATGACGAGCATGGTGCGCGCGCGGCGGCCGTTTCAGCGCGACAGTTCGCGCCGCCATGCGCCCGGCGGATGGCCGACGATGCGCACGAACACGCGGTTCAGGTGGCTCTGGTCCGCGAAGCCGCAGGCGGCCGCGATTTCCGCGAGCGTCATGTCGGTCGTCTCGATCAGTTGCCGGGCGCGGATCACGCGCTGTTCGAGCAGCCATTGATGCGGCGTGCGTCCCGTCGTGCGCGAGAACGCGCGGATGAAATAGCCGCGCGACAGATCGCATTCGTTGGCCACTTCCTCGATCGATACGCCGAGGTTCGCCTTTTCCATCAGAAGTTCCTTGGCGAGCGCCGCCTTGGCCGGCGACAGCAGGCCCTTGCGCTGCAGGTCGCGCGCGTGTGCATTGCCGTAGCGGCATGCGAGATGCGTGCCGATCGCGAGCCCCATCTGCTCGACGAACAGCGTGTTCAGCGCGCCCGCCGCGTCGAGGCTGTTGGCGACGGCGTGCGCGAGATGGCCCAGCACCGCGTCCTGCACGTCGGGCGCGCAGGTCAGGCCGCCGATTGCCGTTCCGCCGTGCTCGCGGCCGAGGCGCTCGAGGTAGCTGCGCGACAGCTCGACGAGCAGGAAGTCGAACTCGCCGTACAGGTCGGCGCGGAAATTCCGGGAAAAGTCGCGAATGTAGATCGAGTTGTGCTGAAACCGCCGCTCGGATTTGCCGGCCCCGCCGTAGATCGTGCGCCGGTGCCCGCCGTTCAGCGACACGCCGATCAGGAAGCCGCGATCGCTGGCCGCCATCTCGATGCGCTCGAATTGCTCGTCGCGCATGCATTTGCGGTGGAGCGTCAGGCCGCCGACCGACCTTTCAATATCCTTGGATAGCAGGCTCGAGATGCATCCGAGCGTGTCTTTCGGCGGGGGCGCCGGTGGCGCGGCGAGAGGGGCTGGCATGGTGGAACGATCCTTCGATTGGGGGCGGTGCGCGAGCATCCTGGTTGCGTGCAGTGTATAGCACGCCCGACAGGCCCAAGATAACTTGAATAAATGTCCGCTGGCTGACGGAATGCTTGATGCGGCCGATCCATGCCGCGCCAGGCCCGGCCGGCAAGCGAAGGCGCGATTCCGATCGATGTTGCCCCATTCGTAATCGCGCGCCGCGGGTTCGGCGGCGTGCCTTTATGCACGGTGCCAGTGCATTTTTCTTCAAGATTTTTGTTTAACCCGTGTTTACACTCGGCCCACATTTTGAGATTTTGCGCCCGGCCTGCAACGCAGGCCGGATGCGGACTCCCGCCCCGGTGAACCGCGCGTTCACATGGCGGTCATCGTGGGGAACCTGGAGGCGGCCATGATCCAGATCGGGAATTTGTCGGTGGATTTCGAGCAGCGCGACATTCGCGATCGCGGCGCGTCGCTGCGTATCGGCGCACGCGCGCTCGACATCCTTGAAGTACTGCATCGCGCGAACGGTTCCGTCGTGTCGAAGGACGACATCATGGATGCCGTCTGGCCGGGCCTGATCGTCGAGGAAAACCGGCTGCAGGTCCATGTCGCGACGTTGCGCAAGGCACTGGGCGCGCATCGCGACCTGATCAAGACGGTGCCGGGCCGCGGCTACCTGCTGATCGCGCAGCCGCCGGTCGCGCACTCGGCGGCGCCGCGCGCGGCCGAATGTCCGCCCGAGGTTGCCGCTGCCTTTCATCCGGTTCCGCTGGTCGGACGTCAGGCCGAGATCGAGCAGATCGTCGACATGATCGGACGTGCGCCGGTCGTCACGCTCGTCGGTGCGGGCGGCATCGGCAAGACCAGCCTGGCCAACCGCGTCGCGCACGAGCTGCGCAGCCGGTCCGGCGAGCGTGGCCTGTTCGTGGAGCTGGCCAGGGCCGCGACGCGCGACGACGTGCTGCTCGCGATTGCCGCGGAACTGGGGCTCGAGACGGACGGCGTGCCTGCCGCCGATCGCATCGGCGACGCATGCGCCGCGTCGCGCGGCCTGCTCGTGCTCGACAACGCGGAGCACGTCGTCGACCTGGTGGCCGACCTCGTCGAAACGCTGACGTCGCGCGCCGCGCCGCTGCGCGTGCTGGTGACGAGTCGCGAGCCGCTTCATATCTCGGTCGAAGCCGTGTTTCGCGTGGCTCCGCTGGCGGTGCCGGACGGCAGTGAGTCGGTCGACGAGATCGTGCGCCATTCGGCCGTCGAGCTGTTTCTGGCGCGGATTCGCGCCGCCACGCCCGATTGCGAGGTCGACGCGGCCGGCGTCAGGCTGATCGGCGACATCTGCCGGCGCCTCGACGGGCTGCCGCTGGCGATCGAACTGGCCGCCGCGCGCGTCGCGACGCTCGGGCTCGAGGTCGTCGCGTCGCGTCTCGACGACCGGCTGAACCTGCTGACGGGCGGGCTGCGCTCGGCGCTGCCGCGCCACCAGACGCTGCGGGCGACGTTCGACTGGAGCTACGTGCTGCTGGATGCGGCGGCCCGGTCGCTGTTTCGTCGCATGGCGTGCTTCATCGGCCCGTTTACGTTCGATGCCGCCCGCGAGGTGGCGATGGATCCCGGCATGTCGGCCGCCGCGATGATCGCGGTGCTCGGCGAACTGGTCGCGAAGTCGCTGGTGACCGTCGAGTTCGACGGCGCGCAGGCGCGCTACCGGTTGACGGAATCGACGCGCGCGTATGCGCTCGAGAAGCTGCACAACGAGGGCGAATTCGAAGCCGTCGCCGAGCGTCATGCGCGCTACGAACGCGAGCAGGGGGAAGCGCGGATGCTGACGCACGCACAAGCCGCGGACCTCGCGAGCCTGCGTCTCGCCGCGGGCGAGCCGGCGCCGCGCGAACCCGCGGCGGCCGAGCCGCACGCGCTGGAAGTGGACGCGCTGGCGCTCGCGTTGCGGGAGCCGGCGCGGATGCGCGAATGTTCGATCCCGGCGAGGCGAGCGCTCGACGCAATCGAGGCCGGGGCGGCCGAGGGCATCGATGCGGCGCGCGAAATGCGCTTGCGCGCGGCCTATGCGGCGGCGCTGCTGCATACCGATGGCGATACGCACACGGCCGCGGCGATGTGGGACCGGACGCTCGGTCTCGCGGGCCGGATCGGCGACGAGGCGTTCGATGCGCGCGCGCTGGTCGGGCTGTGGAACACGATGCTGACGCGCTCCGACATCCACGAATCGCTGCGCTACGCGACGCGCTTCGAGCGCGCCGCGGAGCGGCGGGGCGACCGGTCGCAGCGGCTGCTGGCGAACGCGATGGTCGCGACCTCGCTGCATTACTTCGGCGAGCATGCGCAGGCGCGCGAGCGGCTGGAGGCGGCGATGGCCGAACTGGCCGAGGTCGGCGAACCGTCCTGTGCAGAGGCGGCGCTGGGGATCGACGTCGCGACGCTCGGCCGGACGATGCTGACGCGGCTCGTGTGGATGCAGGGCGACCCGGAATATGCGATGCGACTGGCGGCGCAGGCGGTCGAATGCGCGCGCCGCGCAGGGTCGGCGCCGGCGCTGTGCGTCGTGCTCGGCGCCGCGGCCGTGCCGATTGCATTGCGCTATGGCGATCACGACGTGATTTCCGATTATCTCGGGACGCTGCGATCGACCGCAGAGGCGAACGGGTTCGACATCTGGCTCAGCCACGCGGAATGCCTTGCCGGGCACTTCGACATGCAGACCGGGCACCCCGGTGCCGGTCTCGCGCGGCTCGAGCCCGCGCTGCGGCGCATCGAAGCGAGCGGTTTTCAGCGCGCGCTCGCGCCGCTGATCGTCGCGTACGCGGAAGGACTGACGCGCACGGGCCGCGCGGCCGAGGCATGCACGAAGCTCGACGCGACGCTCGCGCGCTGCCGCATGCACGGCGAGCATCTGTTCGTGCCCGAGCTGCTGCGCGCCAGGGGGCTCGCGATGCTCGAGCAGGCACGCACCGCCGATGCGGACCTCGCGATCTCCTGCGAAGCCGACGGGCACCGTCATCTGCTGATGGGGATTCATACCGCGAACGGGCAAGGGGCAGCCATGTGGGCGCTGCGCGGCACGCTCGATCTCGCCGATCACCTGATCGAGCGCGGGCGGACCGGGCAGGCTTCGTCGCTGCTGGCCGGTCTGTCAGGGTATTTCGATCCGCAATCGCGTGCGCTCGACGTGCGCCGGCTGGCGCGCGTGCAGAACTTCGTCCGGCCGGAGACGACGCCGTCGACGGGCCGTACGCGGATGCGGCATGAGGCGGCGGATGCGATGCAGCAGGTGGCGTAACGGCGCGCCCGGCCCGCGCAGGACGCAGCCGCGCCATCGCGCCGCAGCCTGCCGGTCCGATCGATCAACGTTCAAGGGGAAGTGGATGGTCCGTGTATCGTCAATCCGGGTGCATGCCGCGTGCGGCCGTATGCCGGCTTTCGGCGCAAACAGGAGGCCGGACGGTGCTTAAGGCGACGGAATCCGCCGAAACGGCGGACCTCATCGTATGCAACGGCAAGATCGCGACGCAGGACGACCGGCAGTCGTTCGTGACCGCGCTCGCGGTGAAGGACGGCCGGATCCTCGCGACCGGCAGCGGGCGCGAGGTGATGCGCCATGCGCGCGCCGACACGCTGCGCATCGACCTGAACGGCCGCACCGTGATCCCGGGGCTGAACGATTCGCACCTGCACGTGATCCGCGGCGGCCTGAACTTCAACCTGGAACTGCGCTGGGACGGCGTGCCGACGCTCGCCGATGCGCTCTGCATGCTGCGTCGCCAGGTGCTGCGCACGCCTGCGCCGCAGTGGGTGCGCGTCGTCGGCGGCTGGACCGAATTCCAGTTCGCGGAAAAGCGTGGGCCGACGGCGGCCGAACTCAACGCGATCGCGCCCGACACGCCGGTCTTCATCATGCACCTGGGCGATAGCGCGCTGCTGAACGCGGCCGCGCTGCGCGCGATCGGCTATGGCCGCGATACGGCCGATCCGCCCGGCGGCGAGATCCAGCGCGATCGCCTCGGCAGGCCGACCGGCATGCTGATCGCGCGCCCGGACATGGGCATCCTGCATGCGGCGCTCGAGAAGGCCCCGAAGCTCGGCCACGACGAGCAGATGAATTCGATGCGGCACTTCCTGCGCGAACTGAACCGCCTCGGCGTGACGAGCGCGATCGACGCGGGCGGCGATTTCCAGGCCTATCCGGACGACTATGGCGCGATCATGGCGCTCGCGAAGCGCGGCGAGCTGACGGTGCGCATCGCGTACAGCCTGTTCGTGCAGCATGCCGGACAGGAGCTCGACGACTGCGCGCGATGGGTGACGCTGGCGCAGCCCGGCGATGGCGACGGGTTCCTGCGGATGAACGGCGCCGGCGAACTGCTGGTGTATTCGGCAGCCGATTTCGGGAATTTTCTCGAACCGCGCCCCGATCTGCCCGCAGCGCTCGAGGCCGAACTGGCCGCGGTGGTCCGGCTGCTGGTGCGGCACCGCTGGCCGTTCCGGCTGCACGCGACCTACGACGAATCGATCGGCCGTTTCCTGAACGTGCTCGAAGCCGTGAACCGCGACATCCCGTTCGACGGGCTGCGCTGGTTCTTCGATCACTGCGAGACGATTTCGGATGCGAACATCGCGCGCATCGCCGCGCTCGGCGGCGGCGTGACGGTCCAGCACCGGATGGCGTTCCAGGGCGAGTACTTCATTGCACGCTACGGCGCGGAAGCGGCCGCGCGCACGCCGCCGATCCGCGCGATGCTGGCGGCCGGGCTGCCGGTCGGCGCGGGCACCGATGCGACGCGCATCGCGAGCTACAACCCGTTCGTGTCGCTGTACTGGATGGTGTCCGGGCGCACCGTCGGCGGCACGGCGCTTTATCCCGAACGCAACCGGCTCAGCCGGATGGAAGCGCTGCGCCGCTATACGGTCGGCAGCGCATGGTTCTCGAACGAGGACGACCGCAAGGGCGCGCTGGTGCCCGGCCAGTACGCGGATTTCGCGGTGCTGACGGACGACTACTTCACGATCGACGACGCGCAGATCAAATCCTTGTCGTCGGTGCTGACGGTCGTCGGCGGCAAGGTCGTGCATGCGGACGACGAGTTCGCGCCGCTTGCGCCGCCGCCGCTGGCGGTCCGCCCCGCGTGGTCGCCGGTGGCCGAATTCGGCGGTGTCGGCGGATTCGGCCAGCGTCGTCCTGCCGCGCCGGCACAGCCGCGTGCGGCGGCCGACGCTGGCCAGGGTGCCGGTTCCGTGCGCGGCTACGGGCGTCGTTTCGCGCAGTGCCTGCATGCGGCCGCGACAGAGTCCGTCAAGCCGTGCGAAGCATTCGGTCAACCCGGTGTCGTCTTTTAGGATGGCGTCGCTCAGCGGGCAGGCCGGCGACCCCGGCGCGTGCCGCGCGATGAATGGACAATTTCCCGCCCCGGCGCGGGGCAGAAGGAGACGAGATGAATTCTGCGCACACGTGCGCATCGGCCCATGACGAAGTCGCCGGCGTCCGCATTCCCCGGACGCCGATGGCGATCGAAGCCGCCGAAGCGGCATGCGCGTCGCTGCCGCGGGTGATTACCGACCACGCGCGCCGGGTGTTCGTCCTCGCGTCGCTTGCCGCGCGACGTGCAAGCGAGACCTGCGATGCCGATACGCTGTACGTGGCCGCGATGTACGCGAACATGGGACTGAGCACCGCGTATTGCCGCTCGACCGAGCGCTACGAGATCGACAGCGCCGATGCCGCGCAGGCGTTCCTGCTGCGCCATCGGACGCCGCAGCGCATGCGCGACGACGTGTGGCACGCGATCGCGCTGCATACGTCGCCCGGTGTGGCCGCGCGCGTGTCGCCGCTCGCGCGCGTGCTGGCGTCCGCCATATCGACCGACCTGATGGCAACCGGCGTCGATGCGTATTCGGTCGACGAGCGGCGGGCGCTGCTCGCCGCGTACCCGCGCGGCGACGGGTTCGGCGATGCGTTCCTCGATGCGATCGCCCGCGGGGTCGCGCACCGGCCGGCGTCGACGTTCGGCACGTGGAGCGCCGACGTGCTCGAGCGCGCCGATCCGGATTTTCACCGGCCGAATTTCTGCGGACGCGTGCTGGGCGCGCGCTGGAACGACGCGTGAGCGGGTCAGCACGACGGGTTCGACCAAGGTCGGCGACGGCCTGAGCGAGGTTGCATCGGGCCGCCGCCGGAGCGGGGCTCAGGCCGCCCGGCTGGCCGCGTCGTGACGCGCATAGTCGACGTATCCCGTGCGGTCGCCGCCATACCAGCCGACCGGCTTCGGCGCGGCGAGCGGCGCATTCGCCGCGATGCGCTCGACGAGATCGGGGTTCGCGATATACGCGCGCGCAAACGCGACGAGATCGGCGTCGCCGGCATCGATCAGCGCGTTCGCGGCGTCCGGCGCGATGCCGCCGTTGACGATCAGCGTGCCGCCGAAGGTCTTGCGCGTGTTCTCGACGATGCGCGGCAGGTCGGGCTCGCCGCTCCAGCCGTTGGTGTCGGCCGCGTGCAGATAGGCGACGCCGGCTTCGTCGAGCATGCGGCCGACGTACGCGTACGTCGCGTCCGGATCCGCGTCGCGCACGTTGTTGTACTTCGCGTACGGCGAGATGCGCACGCCCACGCGGTCGAGCGGCATCACGCCGCCGACCGCGTCGACGATTTCCTCGAGGAAGCGCGCGCGGTTCGCGACCGAGCCGCCGTAACGGTCGTCGCGGCGGTTCAGCGTCGACGACAGGAACTGGTGCGGCAGGTAGCCGTTGGCCGCGTGGATCTCGACGCCGTCGAAGCCGGCCCCCATCGCGCGGATCGCCGCGTGGCGGAATTCGTCGACCGTCCCGGCGACTTCGTCCGTCGTCATCGCGCGCGACGGCGTCGCGTGAATCTTCGTGTAATAGCCGTTCTGCAACTGCGCCCACACCTGCAGCTGCTCGAGATCGTCGTTGACGCCGGACGGCGACAGCGGCGCATCGCCGCCGAGCAGCGTCAGCGAGCTGACCCGGCCGCCGTGCCACAGCTGCGCGAAGATCCGGCCGCCGTTCGCATGGACCGCGTCCGTGATCTGCTTCCAGCCGGCCGCCTGTTCGTCGGTGACGAGCCCCGGCGTCAGTTCGAACGACGCGGAGGCCGGGCTGACGTTGGTCGCTTCGGTCACGATCAGGCCGGCGGACGCGCGCTGTGCGTAGTACTCGGCCATGAGCTCGGTCGGCTGGCCGCGCGACGGCGCGCGCGAACGCGTCATCGGCCCCATCACGATACGGTTGGGAAGCGGCAGGCCGCGCAGGTCGTAGTGGCTGAGCAGGGAAGACATGATGGATTCCTTGTGCGTGGAGCAGGGCGGCGCCGCTTGTCGTGCGATAGCGTCCGGTTGCAACCGGCGCAACGGCGGGCCCTGCGGAAAGTTCGGGAGTGACGCGGGTGACGTGCCGGCAGCGTTCCGGCGCGCGAACGGCCCGGGCGGGATTCGCGCGTGAACCGGTGCCGGCGCCGGTTCAGGTCCGTGCGTGGCGTTCCGCGTGCGGACGCCCGATCATGAGGTAGTGTGCGAGCGCGACGATCGGGAACACGCCGGCGACGGCGGCGACGAGCGGCCAGCCGCCATGCTCGTACAGCGGGCTCGCGAGCGCGGAGCCGATGGCGCCGCCGACGAAGATGCTCGTCATGTACAGCGCGTTCAGGCGGTTGCGGCTCGCCGCGTGCAGCGCGTAGATCTCGCGCTGGCCGAGCACCATGTTCATCTGCACCGCGAAATCGAGCACGATGCCCGTGACGACCAGGCCATACAGGCCGGCGCCGTGGATCAGCGCGACCGCGTACGACAGGGCGCCGGCGACCAGCGCGATCAGCGTCGCCCGCACGGTATGGCCGGCATCCGCGAGGCGGCCCGCGACCGGTGCCGACGTCGCGCCGATCGCGCCGACGAGCGCGAACAGGCCGATGGCCGATTGCGACAGCCCGTAGTGACGCGTCAGCTCGACCGGCACGGCGGTCCAGAACAGGCTGAACGACGCGAACATCAGGCCCTGGTAGAACGCGCGATGGCGCAGCACCGGCATCGTGCGGACCAGATGCAGCAGCGAGCCGATCAGCTCGAAATAGGTCGCGCGATGATCGGGCTGGCGCGACGGAATCGTCAGCGCGAGCACGGCCGTCACGAGCGTCATCAGCACGGCGGCGGCCGCGAACACGAAGCGCCAGCCGAACGCGTCGGCCACCACGCTCGACAGCGGGCGCGCGAGCAGGATGCCGAGCAGCAGCCCGCTCATGATCGTGCCGACCACGCGGCCGCGCGAATGATCCGGCGCGAGGTGCGCGGCGAGCGGCACCAGGATCTGCACGGCGACCGAGCTGAAGCCGACCAGCAGCGAAATCGCGAGAAACAGCCCGGGCGTCTGGACGACCGCGGCCGCCGCGAGGCTCGCGATCGACACGACGGCCGTGACGATCATCAGCTTGCGGTTCTCGAGCAGGTCGCCGAGCGGCACGATGAAGAACAGGCCTAGCGCGTAGCCGATCTGCGTCAGCGATACGATGAGGCTCGCGGTTGCGCCGGACATGTGCAGGCTCGGCGCGATGAGTTCGGTGATCGGTTGCGCGTAGTACAGGTTCGCGACGATCGCGCCGCAACTGAACGCGAACAGCAGGATGAGGCCCTGCGTAAGCTTGGCCGCGTGCCCGTGGGGCGCGAGCGGGGTGGATTCTGCTGACATGGTCGACTCCTTGGAAAGAGATGTCGGGTGCCCGTTCGTCGGGCGGGCGTTGCGATTGCCGTCGCGGCGAAACGGAAGCCGCCGCATTGCCGTCAAGATTATTGATCGATCGATAACAAGGGAATACGTCCGGGGCGCAATCGAGCATTGCGCGCCACGCAAAGGGGGCGGATCGTGCGTGGGTTCATGCGCGGGCGCCGGTGCCGGGATCGGTCGCGAAGCGCATGCCGGCGTCGGCGAGGCCTCCGGCGCGGATGTCGCGGATCGCGAAGCCCGATGAGGCCAGTTTGGATCGACAGGACGGAATAGTCCTGAACGCCGTCTTAAATCATGTGATTCATGCTGTGCGCGCGGCGGCGCGGACGATCAGTTGCAACTGCGGGTTTCAACAGCGGCGGGTTTCAACAGCGCTTGCCCTGCAGCGTCGGAATCTCCGCGAACAGCCCCGCGAGCCAGTCGACGAAGACCTTGAGCTTGACGGGCGTATGCCGATTGGGCGGATACAGGATCGAGATCGGCCGGGGCGGCGTGTTGAAATCGGTCAGCACCTCGCGCAGGCGCCCCGATTTCAGATACGGCTCGACCAGGTACAGCGAGGTCTTGATCAGGCCGATCCCCGCGACGCCGCACTCGATGTAGGTGTCGGCGTCGTTGACCGCGACCGTGCCGCACATCTGCACGATGCGCGTTTCGCCGTCGACGACGTAGTCCCAGGGGCGCGGGCGGCCCGTATCGGCCGAGATGTGGCTGATCGCGACGTGCTGGGCGAGATCGTCCACCGTGTCGGGCGCGCCGCATCGGTCGAGATACGTGGGGGACGCGCAGGTGCAGGTCGTCAGGCTGCCGATCCGTTTCGCGACCATCCCCGAATCGTCGAGCGCGCCGATCCGCACCACGCAGTCGACGCCTTCGCCGACGAGGTCGATCTGGCGATCGGTCACGCCGAGCTCGACCATGATGCCCGGATGGGCGGCGAGAAATTCGGGCAGCGCGGGCACCATGATCTGCTTCGCCATGGCCGGCGGCAGGTTCACTTTCAGACGGCCGCGCGGCACGTTGCGCGCTTGCGATACCGATGCCTCCATGTCGTCGATCTCGCGCAGCACCGCGACCGAGCGTTCGTAGTACGCCTGCCCGTCCTCGGTGAGCGAGATCCGGCGCGTGGTGCGGTTCAGCAGCCGGCAGCCGAGATGCTGTTCGAGCGCGCTCAGCAGCGCGGACACGCGCGGCGTCGTGAGACCGGTGGTGTCGGACGCGCGCGTGAAGCTGCCTGTCTCGACGATGCGCGTAAACACGCGCATTGAAAGCAAGGTATCCATCGTTCCGAAATCTCCAGCCTGTTTGTTGTCCGCGCCGGTTCATGCCGGCGCGATGTGTCGTGTCGTGCCGCTAGGCGTCGATGCGTTTCCTGAGCGCGTCGCCCGCAAACGGCATTTCGCGCAGGCGCTGGCCGGTCGCGTCGAAGATCGCGTTGGCGAGCGCGCCGGCGGTCGGTCCCATCGACGCCTCGGCCGCGCCGAGGAACGGGGCGCCGGGACGATTGATCAGATTGACCCGCACGCTTTGCGGCGCCGCCGAGAAGCGCAGGATCGGATAGCTGCTCCAGTCGAAGCTGCGCACGCGCTGCGTATCGTATTTCAGCGCCTCGTACAGCGTCCAGCTCGCGGACTGGATGATACCGCCCTCGATCTGGTTGCGAATGCCGTCCGGCGACACGATCTGGCCCGCGTCGACGGCCGCTTCCGCATGTTCCAGCGTCACCTGGCCGGTTTCAGGCACGACCGACACCTCGACCGCGATCGCGACGTAGGCCATCAGGTTCTTGTATTTGCCGAATGCGAAGCCGACGCCGCGGTTGCGTTCGCGCGGCGGCCGCGGCCAGCCGAATTTCGTCGCGGCGAGCTTGATCACCTGGCGCGCGCGGTGATCCTGCATGTGACGCAGCCTGAATTCGACGGGATCGACGGCGGCCGCGTGCGCGAGCTCGTCCATGAAGCTTTCGATCGACCAGACGTTCGTATGCGCGCCGAGCGAGCGCATCGCGGATGTCTGCAGCGGCATCGTCGGCGAGAAGTTGTTGACGATGTGCATGTTCGGCAGCGCGTACAGCGGGATAGCGTTGCGGTCGCCGCCGCCCTCGGGCTGCAGCATCGGCGTCGACGGCGCGGGCACGAACGGCGGCTCGAGCATGCGCGCGGGCAGCAGCCGGCCGGCGTTGACGATCCGCTCGTTGTGCGAACTGCTCCACAGCGCGTAGTTCCAGTCGACGATGCGGCCGCTCGCGTCGAGCGATGCGCTGAGCTCGGTGACCATCGCCGGCGTGAAGTGGTCCCACGTATGTTCCTGTTCGCGCATCCACTGGACGCGGATCGGCTTGCCGGGCATCGCGGCCGCGATCAGCGCCGCATGCGCGGCCGCGTCGTCCGCGCCGTTGTGCCCGTAGCAGCCGGAGCCCTCGGTGTGAATGCAGCGGACGCTCGCCTTCGGCATCGACAGCATCTCGGCGAGCGCGTCGCGCAGCGGGTAGACGCCTTGCGAGTGGGTCCACACGGTCAGCATGCCGTTCTCGAGATGCGCGACCGAGCAGGACGGCCCGATCGAGCCGTGCAGCAGGTAGTTCTTCAGGAACGTGGCGGACAGCGTTTTCGTCGCCGGCGCGGTTTGCGCATGCGTATTGGCGATCTCGATGCGCTGCGTCGAGATTCGTTTCAGGTCCTCGTGAACCGTGTTGCGATCGGGCAGCGCCCGGCCGGGCGACCAGCGGCAGCCGGCGGCCAGCGCGCGCTGCGCGACGACCGCCTGCCATTCGCCCTGCGCGACCACCGCGAGCATGCTGCCGTTGCGCACGATCCGCACGACGCCCGGCATCTTCAGGATCGCGGCTTCGTCGAACGACAGCAGCTTCGCGTCGTACACCGGCGGCATCACGACGCGCGCATGCAGCATGCCGGGCAGCGTCATGTCCTGCACGTAGCTGACGCCGCCCGTGACCTTGTTCGGAATGTCGACGCGCGGCAGCGACGTGCCGATCACGGCGAACGTGGCCGGACTCTTCAACGGCGACGTCGGCGTCGCGCGGCGATGCAGGTCGACGGTGCGGACCGCGTCGCCGTAGCGCATCGTGCGGCCGTCCGGCGCCTTGATGACCGCGTCGGCGACGGTGAGCAGGCGCGCCTCGACGCCGAACTGCTTCGCCGCGCCGTCGACCAGCAGCCCGCGCACCTGCGCGGCGGCGTTCAGCAGCGCGGAGCCGCTGTCCGCCATCGTGTGGCTGCCGGCCGTCAAGCCCTCGTCCGGCGACGCGCCGGTATCGGCGGTCAGGAACGTGATCAGCGAGGGCTTCATGTTCAGCTCCTCGGCGGCCACCTGCAGCAACGCAGTGCGCACGCCGGTGCCGAGCTCGACCTTGCCCGTGAACACGGTGACCTTGCCGTCGGGCGTGATCTTGATCCACGCGTCCAGCAGCGGGTTGGTCTTCAGGCTGCCGGCCAGCGTTTCGGTGGCCCCGGACACGTGGACGGCCGCGCCTTCGTCCGCGATCACGACCTCGGCGGCGGCGCGCGCGGCCGGTGCGAGGCTGAACGCGACGAAGAGCGCGCCGGAAACCATGAAGTGCCGGCGGCCTTCGTCGATATCGTCGGGTGGGTTCATCAGAGTCCCTTGCTGATCGTGACGGGAGCGGCGGCCGGTTCCGGGTCCGGCAGGCCCGCGACCTGGCGCACGGCCGCCAGGATCCGCATGTGCGTGCCGCAACGGCACAGATTCGGTTCCATGTGCGTGCGCAGCTCGTGTTCGGTGGGTTTCGGCTTGCGTTCCAGCAGTGCCTGCGCGCGCATGATCATGCCCGCGATGCAATAACCGCACTGCGCCGCCTGATGTTCGATGAACGCTTGCTGAAGCTTGCCCGGATGCTCGGCGGTGCCGAGGCTCTCGAGGGTCCTGACGCGACGCTCCCCGACCGCGGCGACCGGAATCAGGCACGAGAACATCGGCTTGTCGTCGACGATCACGGTGCACGCGCCGCATTGTCCGAGGCCGCAGCCGAACTTCGCGCCGTGCAGGTGCAGGTCGTTGCGCAGCGCGTAAAGGAGCGGCGTGGACGGATCGATGTCGAGCGTGTGCCGCACGCCATTCACGGTGAGGGTGATCATCGCGCGCTGTCCTCCTTTCTGAGTTTCGCGGCCAGGGTGTCGATGCCGCTCCACGCGGGGCGATCGGTGTACGTTTCGCGAAGGTACGCGGCGAGGTCCGCGATCTGCGCGTCGTCGTACTGGTCGAGGTAAGACGGCATGTAGTTCAGCGTGTCCTCGCCGTGCCAGCCGATCCCGTTGAACATCATCTGGATCGCGTTGCGCGGCGTGTCGGCGGCGACCGCCGTGCTGAACGCGAGCGTCGGCCGTTCGCCGATCGACTGCATCGGCGATGCAGGCCCGTGGCACTGCGCGCACGATGCCTGGAACAGCACCGCGCCGCGTTGGCCGGCAGGCGTCGTCGCATGGCGTTCGGCGGCGCTCGTCGCAGGCCGCGGGGCGGCCGGTTTCTGGATCGACAGGATGTAGGCCGCGATGGCCTCGACATCCTCGACCGGCACCGTCGCGAGATCGCGCGTGACGGGCAGCATCGGTCCGGCGGCCGCGCCGTGCTCGCTCGCGCGGCCGGTGCGCAGGTACGTGACGAGTTGCGCCTGCGTCCACGGCCGCACCGCGTTGCCGAGCGTATTGAGCGGCGGTGCTTCCCAGCCGTCGACGATGCCGCCGTCGAACGCCTTGCCCGACTGTTCGCCGCCGATCGCATTCAGCGGTGAATGGCAGGACGCGCAGTGGCCGAGGCCGTCGACGAGCGCCTTGCCGCGATTCCATTGCGCGGATTGCGACGGGTCCGGCCGGTATGCGCCCTCGCGCAGGAACAGCACGTTCCAGAACGCGACCAGCGGCCGGAAGTTGAGCGGGAAGATCAGGTCGTTCGCCGGCGTCTTCGTTCGAACCGGCTCGCGGGTCATCAGGTACGCGTACGCAGCTGCGATGTCGTCGTCGGACATCCGCGTGAAGTGAATGTATGGAAACGCCGGGTAGAGCGGGTGGCCGTCGCGGGCGATGCCGCTGCGCAGCGCGCGCGCGAACGCGTCACGCGACCAGCGGCCGATGCCGGTGTCGGCATCTGGCGTGATGTTGGTCGCGTAGATCGTGCCGAACGGCGTCGCGAGCGGCAGCCCGCCCGCGAACGGCTTGCCGTCCTTCGCGGTGTGGCAGACGACGCAATCGCCGAGCGCGACCACGCGCGCGCCGGCCCGAATCAGTTGCGGATCGAACGATGCGCGGGCAGGCGGATCGATCGGCGCGATCGACGGCCGAACCATGATGCCGATCGCGACCGCCAGGCCGGCGATCGCGATGCCTGCCGCACCGAACCAGAGTCGTTTGTGCTTCATGCGCGCTCCACGCGAACCGGTTCGCCCGGCGTCATTCGACTGGCGGGGCAATGGACAGCGCGTCGGACGCGCGTGTCCGCATGACGATCGCGCGCGGCACCGCCGATCCGGTTGGCGTGACAGGCGGACCGGCTGGTGCGGCCCGGCTTGCGCGTGCTCGCGACGGACGTTCGGCGGCACGGCATCGCCGATCGATTCGGCGATGACAAGCCTGCCCGGCGGCAGCGATTCGCGGCGGAGATCATGTCGTTACTCCATGGGTGGGGACCGCGCGCGGACGGTTTGCCTGCGCGGTGGGGGATGGGGGGCAGTCTACGCGGGCGCCGACGCCATTTCCTGAAGCTGCGCTGAAACGTTCTGAACGCCCGCATGCTGCATTCCGGCGCCAGCGCACATGCGTCAGCGCGGCGTGCCGAGGCCGAACGACGCGGCAAGTTGCGGACCCTTGTCGAGCAACGAGGTCACTTCCTCTCGCCGCCGGGCCGACCATGACGCCAGGCGCTCGACGACATCGGTCGCGTCCGCCGGCAGCGCTTCGGCGAGCGACACGGCATCGCTCGCCGCCTTCGACGTGCCGGATGCCGTATGGGGGCGCACGGTGCAGGCCGCGTCGCCGATCAGCGCGACGCGGCCGTCGACGAAAGCGGGACTCAACGCATCGAAAATCGCCTGGTTGAATGGCGCGCGCGTCGCGAGCACCAGTTGCGACAGGGAAGCAGGCAAGCGTTCGCAGGCGAGTTGCCGCAGCGTCGCGACGGTGTCGTCGGAAAGCTGCCCCGGATGCACGGACGCGTGGTGGACGTGGCCGGCCCGATCGGTCAGGTGACGGCGCAGCGCATCCTGATCGGCTTCGTTGCGATACCACAGCCAGTTGAACCGGCGCGTGCCCGGCACGAGCGAGCCGTCGAGCGCGGGAATCAGGAACGCCATGAACAGCTCGCCCGGCGCCTTGTGAAGCGTCATGTTCTCGACCAGCGATGCGATCGACGCGGCGTCGAATTCGGCTTCGTCGACGATGCCGCGCCATGCGAGGTAGCCGGCAAACGACGGCGTATAGCCGGGGAAGAGGTGTGCGCGCAGGTTCGAGCCGGAGCCGTCGGCTGCAATCAGCACATCCGCGCGGATGCGTTCGTCTGCGAGGTAGACGTCGACGCCGTCCGCGTCCTGGTCGAAGCCGGTGACCGTGCGGCCGTAATGGATGCGCCCGCGCGGCAGCGTCTCGCACAGCGAGCGGTAGACGGCGTCCCACGACGAAAACGGCAGCATTTCGGGTTCGTCCCGCGTGACGACGCCGTCGCGATCGATCCAGCGCCGCCGATGCGTCGGCACGCTGATCGTCTGGCGGCAATGCCGGCCATGCCGTTCGAGAAACGCCATCATCCGGCGCAACACGGCCACGCCGCCGCCCTGGCCGCGCAGCGGCGTCGGCGAGCGCTCGCAGACCGTGACGTCGTGTCCGATGCAATCGAGCGTCAGCGCGGCCGCGAGACCCGCGATCGATCCGCCTGCAATGACTATCTTCATCGTGCGTGATTCCCGTGTTCGGCCGGCCGCGTGCGTCGCCGGCCGGCCGTCGTGATGCGTGGCGTTGCATGCCGGCCCGCACCGGTTCGCCGGATGATGCCAGGTCCGGCAACGGCCTGCGCCGACGGTGCAGGCGTGGGTCGAAAGTTTCCATATGCCTGCTTGCCCGCTAGATCCCGAGCAGCTTGCCCGCATTGCCGCCGAGTATCATCGAACGCTGTTCCGCCGTCAGGTCGAGCCGGTCGAGAAAGCGGACCGGCTGCTCGTAGCCCATGTCGAAGCAGTAGTCGCTGCCGAGTACGAGCCGGTCCACCCCGACGTTCTCCATCAGGAACTTCAGCACGGGCCCCGAATGGGACACCGTGTCGTAGCTGAAGCGCCGCAGATAGCTGCTGGGCTTGTGCGCGAGCCGGCGCGTTTCGGGGCGCACGGTCCAGCCCGCGTCCAGGCGCCCGACGAGGATCGGCAGCGCGCCGCCCGCATGCGGCAACGTGACGAGCAGGTTCGGGTGGCGGTCGAGCACGCCGCCCAGGATCAGGTGCGAGCCCGCGATCGCCGTATCGAACGGATTGCCGAGCAGGTTGCTCAGGTAGAAATCGCCGAGCCGCGCGCCGCCGACGGTTTGCTGCGGATGCAGGAACACGGGCAGGCCCAGTTGCTCGATGCGTGCGAATACCGGCGCGAACAGCGGATCGTCGAGATCGCGGTTGTCGATGTTGGTGCCCATGTACACGCCGCGCACGCCCGGCAGTTGCGCCGCGCGCTCGAGTTCGTCGATCGCATCGGTCGCGTTCAGCATCGGCAGCGTCGCGAGGACGACGAACCGCGTCGGGTGCCGCCGGTAGACGCGCGACGCGGCCGAATTCCAGTCGCGCGCGAGCTTCGCGTTGAACGGCCGGTCGCCCCAGTACGCCATCGGCACGCTGAGCGACAGCGCCTGGACGTCGACGCCGGATGCATCCATGTCCTTGAGCCGCGCGTCGACGTCGATGAACTTCATCGGCAGCGGCCCGAGGCCGCCGGCGGGCGTCCGGAACGTGAACGACGCCTCGTCGCACGCGAACGAGCCGCCAAAGCGCTTGCCTTCGCCGCCGACCAGATCGCAAAAGCTTTCAGGGTAGTAGTGTGCGTGGATGTCGATCGAGCGCGGCCGGTGCCGCGGCACGGCGGTCGAGGCGGCCGGTGCGCTCGCGGTGTCGGCCGCCGATGCGGGGTGCCCGGCGACGGCCGTGCCGGCGAGCGCGGCCAACGCGCCGAGCAGGCGGCGCCGTGCCGGCGACATGCAGCAGGTGCAGTTCAACATGGTGTCTCCCACGGGATATCGATTTTTTCGGGGCGTGCGGCTCAGCCGCGTGGCGTCATGCCCATTTCGCAGGCGACGAGCTGCGTGTCGAACTGATCGCGTTCCCGTTGCGCACGGGCCGAGCGGTCGGTGACGGAGAACAGGACGACGCCGGCGAATGCCGCCGCCATCGAGAACAGCGCCGGATATTCGTACGGATAGACCGCATGCGCATGACCGAGCACCTGCACCCAGACGGTCGGGCTCAGCACGGTGAGCGTCACGGCGGTGGCGAGCCCGGTCAGGCCGCCCAGTACCGCGCCGCGCGTCGTCAGGCCGCGCCAGTAGATCGAGAGCAGCAGCACGGGAAAGTTCGAGCTTGCCGCGATCGAGAACGTGAGGCTGACGATGAACGCGATGTTCTGCTTTTCGAATGCGATGCCGAGCAGGATCGCGAGCACGCCGAGCACCACGGTCGTCCCGCGCGCCACGCGCATTTCCTCTTGATCCGAAGCGCGGCCGCGACGCAGCACGTTCGCATACAGGTCGTGCGAGATCGCCGACGAACCCGCGAGCGTCAGTCCGGCGACCACGGCCAGGATGGTCGAGAATGCGACCGCGCAGATGAAGCCGAGGAACACGTCGCCGCCGACCGCATGCGCGAGATGGACCGCGACCATGTTCGCGCCGCCCGCGATGGCGCCGGATGCGTCGCGGTACTGCGGGTCCGACGCGACGAGCGCGATGGTGCCGAAGCCGATGATGACGATCAGCACATAGCCGGCGCCGACGATGCCGGTTGCATAGAGGATGCTCTTGCGGGCCGCGTTGACGTCGCCGACCGTGAAGAAGCGCATCAGGATGTGCGGCAGGCCTGCCGTGCCGAAGATCAGCGCGAGACCGAGCGACACGGCCGAGACCGGATCGGATACCAGGCCGCCGGGGCGCATGATTGCCGCATGTTTCGGATGCACGAGAATCGCCTGCGCGAACAGCGCATCGAGGCTGAAGCCGAAACGGCCCAGCACCATGATCGCCATGAAGGCCGCGCCGGCGAGCAGCAGCACGGCCTTGATGATCTGGATCCAGGTCGTCGCCAGCATCCCGCCGAAGAACACGTAGACGACCATCAGCACGCCGACGATCAGCACCGCGACCGTGTAGTTCAGGCCGAACAGCAGCTCGACCAGCTTGCCCGCGCCGACCATCTGCGACACGAGGTACAGCAGCACGATGACGATCGAGCTCGACGCCGCGAACGCACGGATCGGCCGTTGCCGGAGGCGATAGGACACGACGTCGGCGAGCGTGTACCTGCCGAGGTTGCGCAGCGGCTCGGCGATCAGGAACAGGATGATCGGCCAGCTCGCGAGAAAGCCGACCGAATAGATCAGGCCGTCGTAGCCGCTCGTGAACACCAGCGCGGAGATGCCGAGCAGCGACGCCGCCGACATGTAGTCGCCGGCAATCGCCCAGCCGTTCTGGAACGCGGTGATCTTGCCGCCCGCGGCGTAGTGGTCGGCCACGCTGTGGTTCTTGCGCGCTGCCCAGCGCGTGATGAAAAGCGTCGACGCGACGAACAGCAGGAACATGCCGATCGCGACCGGATTGTGCCCGTGCGCCAGCGCCGCGGGGCCGGCCGCGAATGCCGGTGCCGGGCCGACGGCGGCGATCGATGCGATGAGCAGGCGTTTCATTGATCGCCTCCGTGACGAATCGACGCGACGATCGTGTCGTGCACCGAATTGGCCCGATACACGTAAAGCGCGACCAGCGCGAACGTGACGACGAACATGCCGAAACCGACCGGGATGCCCCACGGGGTAGGCCGGCCCTGCACGATCGGCTGCCCGAGCAGCGTCGGCGAAAACGCCAGCATGAGGATGAACGCGAAATAGAGGGCGAGCATGACGAGCGTCAGCGACCAGGCGAACAGCCTTCTGCGCCTGACGAGATCGCGAAAGCGGGCATCGCGCAGCAGCGGATGCGTGGCCTGTGCCGGCGCGTCCAGGTCGGATGCGGTGCCGGCGGCAGCCGGAATCGGGTGGTTCACGGTGTCTCCTTCTGGTTTGGGTATCCGGGCCGGGCAGCGGGCGCCGCGCGTCTCGCACGCGGCGCCCGTCCGCGCTCAGAAATGCGGCGGAACGGCGGTTTCCCGCATCACGACTTCCGGCGTGCGATAGCGCTCGGCCATTGCGCGCTCGGTGTCGTCTTTCAGTTGCGCCTGCATGTAGGCGCCGAGATGGCGTGCGTGCTGCACGATCGCGGCGCCGAACGCGGTGCGCGTTTCGCTGTATTCGCACAGTGCGTCGAGCGGGTCGGTGCGCGCGGCGAGTGCGGTGACGAGCGCGAGCGCATCGCCGGCGGCTTTCGTGACGCCCATCCCGCAATGCGGCCGCGCGACGAACGCGGCGTCGCCGAGCAGCGCGATCCGGCCGAACGCCATGTTCGGCACTTCGAGGTCGTAGATCGGCTGGAACAGCGGTTGCGTCGCACGCGCCACGACCTCGGCGAACTGCGGCGCAAGCAGCGCGTGCGCCGCGTCTTCCATGTCGTCGAGGACGTCGCGGCGGATCAGCGTCGGCGGAATGCCACCCGCCCACAGCTTGCCGGTCTCGTCGGTCAGCAGGTTCGGCAGGTCGGTGTCTTCGCGGGTCGCGCGATACCAGACGAAGTTGTAGCGGCGCTCGCCGGGCTTCGTGCTGTTGCCCTGGCCGGCGACCGGATAGCCGAGGATCTGCTCGTGCGGCGGCAGCCCGAACGCGAATTTTCCGAACAGCGTCGCGTGGGTCGCGTCCGACAGGCCGGCTTCGTCGACCAGCCCGCGCCAGGCGACGTAGCCCGCGTACTGCAACCGTGCGTCCGGCAGGAATTTCTCGCGGATCGCGGAGCGGAATCCGTCGGCCGCGATCACGAGATCGGCGTGCACGACCGAGCCGTCGGACAGCGTGACCGATGCGCGATCCGCTCCGTCCGCGACATCGGCGACGACGGCGCCCGAGTGGTAATGCTGGTCGGGCAGTGCCGCGCGCAGCACGTGGTACATCTTGCTCCACGCGGTCAGCGTCTGCGGCAGCCCGCGTTCCGACGCCACGGTGCCGTCCCTGGCCAGCGTGATGCGCGATTCGACCTTCACGCCGATCGATTCGTCGATGCGCACGCCCGCCGCGAGCATCACGTCGAACAGTTCCGGGTGCGTGACGATGCCGGCGCCGCGGCCCGAAAGCGCCTCGGGCACGCGTTCGAACACGTCCACGTCCCAGCCGTTGCGCAGCAGGAGATTCGCGGCAAACAGGCCGCCCAGCGAGCCGCCGATGATGGCGGCCTTGCGGTTCGTCGAAGTGCTGTCGTTCATGTCAGTCTCCGTGGGGGGCGCCGGCCGATCCGGCCGCGGCGGGAAGCGCCAGGCCGGCGACCTCGGCGGCAGGGTAGTTGAGCTCGATCGTCACGCCGGACGGATCCTCGATGAAGACCTGGTGCAGCCCGAGGCTCGGCACCGTGCGGTCGCGCCACGCGATGCCTTGCTCGCGCAGCGTGTTCCACATCGCTTCGACGCCGGTTGCGAGGAACGCGATGTGATCGACGGTGCCGGTGCCCGTCGTGGGCAGGTCCTTGTCGCCGAGATAGGCCGCGAGCCCGTCGGGGTTGGCCGGATCGACGCCGATGATGTGGACCGTGCCGTAATCGGCTTCGTCGCCGCCCTGGTAGAGCCACGCGCCGGGAAAGTCGAACGGCGGCCGGTAGCCGCGCTTGAAGCCGAGCACACGTTCGTAGAAGCGGCACGATTGCTCGAGATCGAGCGTGCGGATCGAGTAGTGCGCGAGTCTGGATACGGGCATGGGAGACTCCTTGTTTATCGAAAGATAAGTTATCGTTCGATAAACTATAGCCGAAAAGATCGGCATGACAAAGGCGCGATCGAACGGTGTTAACCCGCGGTCCGGAAAGGTGCCGGATCGATGTGACAGGTGGGGGCGACGGGCGGCTCGTCGTGGGACACGGGCGCGCGCGGGCGCCGGATCCCGGCGCGCGGCGCGCGGCGCGCGGCGCGTTACGACGCGATCTCGCCGGCCATGACGTCGTCCGCATAACACCAGACCCAGCGCTCGCCGGGTTCGATCGAACGCGCGAGCGGGTGGCCGGTTTCGTGAAAATGCCGGCTGGCGTGGCGATTCGGCGACGAGTCGCAACAGCCGACGTGCCCGCATGTCAGGCACAGGCGCAAATGCACCCACTGGCTGCCGGACTTCACGCATTCCTCGCAGTAGTCCTTGTCGGTGGTCAGGATGCGCGCTTCGCCGAGATGGGTGCAGGTCGTGGTCATCTTCCGCTCCGATGCCGGCGCCGGAGATCGCTCGCAGCGCGGCCGGCGCGAAGCTGCGAGCGGGGTTGGATACGGTGCATTGTGGACGGCCGTGTCGCGCGCGGACCTTAATTCTTATTAAGCATGTCAACCCGGGCGGCAGGGGGACGTACAGTCGCAAGTGCGCCCGGCGCGAGGTCCGGGCGAGATCCGACACGACGGCCACCGGGAGGCGCTCATGACTCAGCCGCAGCATGTCAAGGTAATCGGTTTGCCGAACAGCAAGGAGGCCTACGCAATCCGCGACTTCCTGAAGCGCGGCGTGATCGAGTACGAATGGTGCGAACTGACGTCCGACACCGATTGCGCGCGCGAGCTGGGCATCGCGCCGCTGCGCGATATCCGGCTGCCGGTCGTCATCTTCCCGGACGGTTCGCGCATCTACCAGCCGACGCTGCCGGAGATTGCCGCGAAGCTCGGCTGGGTCGCCCGGCCTCGCTTCATCGAGTACGACGTATCGATTTACGGCGCCGGTCCCGCCGGCCTGTCGGCGGCCGTCTACGCGGCGTCGGAAGGGCTGCGCGCCGTCGTGATCGAACGCGATGCGATCGGCGGGCAGGCGGGAACGAGTTCGCTGATCGAGAATTACATGGGGTTCCCGGAGGGCATTCCGGGCGCCGAGCTGGCCGAGCGCGCGCGCCGGCAGGCGGTGAAGTTCGGCGTCGAGCTACTGATGATGCGCGAGGGCGTGCACGCGACGTTCGTCGACGGCAAGATTCGCGTCGACCTGGCCGACGGCTCGATCCTGACCGCGCGCTCGAACATCTGCGCGACCGGGATCGAATACCGCAGTCTCGGCCTGCCCGACGAACGGAAGTTTCTCAACGCCGGCCTGTTCTACGGCGCGGGATCGAGCGAAGCGCCGATGTGCGAAGGCAAGCACGTGTTCATCGTCGGCGGCGGCAATTCGGCCGGCCAGGCCGCGATGAACTTCGCGCGGCACGCGCGCGAAGTCACGATGATCGTCAGGGGCGCGTCGCTGGCGGCGACGCTGTCGCGCTACCTGATCGACCGGATCGAGCGCACGCCGAACGTGACGGTGCGGTACGGCTCGACCGTCGACGCGCTGCACGGCGACGGCCGGCTCGAAGCGATCGTGCTGCGTTCGGAAGACGGCGCGCGCGACGTGCTGCCGGCCACGCACCTGTTCGTCTGCATCGGCGGTGCGCCGAACACCGAATGGGCCCGGGATACGAACATCATCCGCAATCCGGGCGGTTATCTGGTGACCGGCAGCGATCTGTACGACTGCCCGGCATTCGAGCGCGTGTGGCCGCTCGAGCGCCGACCCTACTATCTGGAAACGAGCGTGCCCGGCTCGTTCGCGGCGGGCGACGTGCGGTCGGGTTCGGTCAAGCGGGTGGCGTCGGCGGTCGGCGAAGGGGCGATGGCCGTGACGTTCGTGCACCGGTTCCTCGGCGAAGACGCGCATCGGCCGAGCGGCACCTGAGCCTGAGCCGAGCCCGAGCCGCGCGCCGGTTCCGCCGCGCGCTCGGCCCATGCGTCAGCGTGCCGTCGAAATCGGCAGCCGGAACGTCAGTACGGTGCCGCTCTCGTCGCGCGGCGCGACTTCGAGCGTGCCGCCATGCGCTTCGACGATCGAGCGGCAGATCGCGAGGCCCATCCCCATGCCGTGCGATTTCGTCGTGAAGAACGGATCGAAGATCCGGTTCGCGATATCGGCATCGATGCCGGCGCCGCGGTCGGCAATGGAGACGACCGCGTAATCGTCGCCGACATGCGACGCGATCTCGAGTTCGCGCGACGTGGCCAGTCCGTCCATCGCGTCGAGCGCGTTGGTGACCAGGTTCAGGATCACCTGCTGGATCTGCGTGCGATCCGCCATCACGCGGATGTCGCTGCAATGCAGGTCGACGCACAGCGCGACCTGCTTCGCGTCGATTTCGGTTGCGGTGAGGTGCAGCATGTCGCGAATCAGGTCGTCGATCGCGAGCGGCGCCAGCGCGGGCGGTGCCTGGCGTGCGAGCGATCGCAACGCGCGGACGATGTCGGCCGCCCGCACGCCGGACGCACGGATGTCCTCGAGGCTCGCGAGCGCTTCGCCGAGATCGGGCTGCGCGCCGCGCAGCCAGCGCATGCACGCGCCGACGCTCGACACGATGCTCGTCAGCGGCTGATTGATCTCGTGCGCGATCGACGCGGCCAGTTCGCCCATCACCGTCATGTGCGCGGTGCGCGCGAGCTCGGTCCGTGCATGCCGCAGCGCGGCCTCGGTCTCGAGCCGGCGCGTGTTTTCGTCGATCAGTTCCGCGTAGAGCCGCGCTGATTCGAGCGCATTGGCGGCCTGCGGCGCGAGCACTTCCAGCATCGCGATGCGCCGCGGCGAAAACACGCCGTTGGACAATGCATTCTCGAGATACAGCACGCCGATCAGCGCACCCTGCTTCAACAGCGGCAGGCAGAACAGCGAGCGCGTCGGGTGCGCGCGCAGGCTGTCGGCGTGGTCGGGAACGCCTTCACGCTGCGCGTTCGCGAGCACGACTGGCTTGCGGGTCCGGGCGACGGTGTTCAGGATCGACAGCGGGACATCCTGCTCGGTGGGTTCGCTGCGGGCAATGTCGACGATCACGTCGCTGCCGACGGTCCGCGCGGCGGCCTCGATCGTCAGCCGGTCGTGCCGGACGAGCAGCAGCAGGCCATAACGCGCGCCGGCATACACGATCATGTTGCGCATCAGCGTCTGGATCAGGCGCTCCAGCACGATTTCCTCGGACAGCGAATGGGCCGCGCGCATCGCGAGCGAGAAATCCAGATCTTCGCGCGCGGGCATGGCCGGGCCGCCCGGCGACGGGTCCATCACGAGGAACGGATGCTGCGCTTCCAGCGCCTGCGTCTTGCCGGCCGCACCCCAGCGCCGGTAGCACGCATGGGCGAGCCGCAACTGATGGCGGGCGGGGCCGGCGAGCCCGAGCGACGTGGCGTGATGCGCGGCCAGTTCGTGCGCGAGCGCCTGTTCGTGCACGAAACCGCGTTCCGCCGCGAGGCTGGCCGAGACCTCGTACTGCTGCATCGCGACGATATGTTCGCCGCGCACGCGTGCGAATTCGGCATCGATCAGCGCGAGCTTGTTGCGGAACGTGCCCGGATTGCGCTCGCTCCACGCTGCGAAGCGCGCGCGTTGCGGCGCATGGCGTTCGAGCAGCCGCTCGGGCGGCGTGGCGCCGCGGTCGCTCGCGATGCCGGCCAGCACGCCGAACAGGTGGAAGTCGGACAGCATGATGTGCGCGGGTGTCGACCACGCGCTCGATGCGGCCGCGTCGAGCGACGCGCGCGCCGCGTCCGCGTCGCCGAAAATGAAGGCCGCCTGGCCGGCGAGCACGTCGGTCCAGAACTGCAGGACCGACATCGGCGTCTTCGTCGACGCACGGGTACGCCAGGTGCCGACCGGCCGGTGGTAGCCGAGCTGCAGCGCGTCGACGAATTCCGACTGGGTGGAAACGAGGTCGACGATGTCGTCGTAACGCGCACCGCGTGCGATCTGCAGCAGCGGATCGATCTCGTCGCGGATCGTCGGCAGTGCTTCGCCCATCGCGAGCAGATCGCTGACGATGTGGTTGCAGCTGTAGCACATCCAGCGCAGCTCGGCGCTCGCATTGCCCGCCGCTTTCGCATCGCGCGCGCGCTCGAGCGCGTACGACAGCGGCCGGGTCCAGACGCTCACCTGGTCGAGCGCGATCAGCGTTGCGGAGCGGTAGCGCTCGAAGCCGTGGCGATCGACCAGCGCGAGCGCGACCTTCGCGAATTCGAGGCCGTCCTCATACGCGTCGTGATGCCCGGCAATGCTGACGCCGTACCACGCGAGCCCCTGCACCGACGCGGCGGTGACGCCGTGGCGCAGGGTCAGCCGGACCATCGTCGCGAAATGCAGCAACATCAGCCCGCCGCTCGGATAGAACATCGCGGCTTCGAGCGCGGTCAGCAGCGCCATCGCGGCTTCGACGCGCGTGTCCGTCATCACGGGCAGGTCGACGAGTTCGCCGATGGCGCGGCCATCGAGCGCATCGCGCACGGCGTCGCACGCCGCCGCGAGATCGGCCTCGACCGGCTCGGCCGGCAGTACGACGCCGAGCAGCGCGAGCCCGGCCAGCGCGACGTCGACGGCCTGCCGGTAGCGCGACTCCACCGTGAGCTGCGCGGCCTTCAGCCGGTGGGCCTCGGCGCGATCGGCCGGCGTGCGCGTCCGCGCCATGAGCTCGTCGATCGCATCGGATGCCTGCGCGGTTTCGCCGGTCGCGAGCAGCAGGCCGCTGCGCAGGATGCCGATCCGGCTCGCGAGACCGTAGTGTTGCGACCATGCGTGAGGACCGAGCAGCGAATGCGCGGTCGCGAGAAACGACAGCGCGCGATCGCGCGCGGCAACGATCGCCGCGGCCGCGGCGGCCGCGACCAGGGCATCCGCGAATGCGAGTGCCAGCGCGCCGTCGAGCGGTGCGGTTTTCGCCTGCTCGATCTGGGCGGCGAGTTCCAGCAGGGATTCGGTCGACTGCGCGTCCGCGCGCCCGAGCATCGCGGCGGCGATCCGGGCATGGCACTGCGCGCGCTCCGCCCGCCCGATGACCGCGTAGACGGCCTCGAGGATGCGGTCGTGAACGAAGCGCCAGCGGTTGCCGGAGAGCGACACGAGGCCCGCCTGGCGCGCGGGGTCCAGCCAGAAGCGGAGTTCGGCCCACGTCTTGCCGGCGGCGGCGCAGAACAGCGCGTCGTCGGCATCGGTGCCGATGCAGGCCAGCAGCGACAGCAGCGTTCTCGATTCATGCGGCAGCCGCTGCATCCGGATCGCGAGCAGGCTCACGACATTCTCGGTCGGGCGGCGCGCGTCGATGTCGGCCGCATCCCATTGCCACGTTTGTCGCGCCGGGTCGTAGCCGAGGAGCCGCTCGTCGATCAGCGTGCGCAGCAACTGCTGGATGTGGAACGGATTGCCGCCCGTCCTGCGGTGAACGATGTCGCCGAGCCCGGACAGCCGGTCCGGCGCCTCCCCGAGCAGGCCGGCCAGCATGCGCGTGACGTCGGGTGCGTCGAGCGGCGCCAGCGTCAGGGCCGACAGGCGGGTGGGGTCGAGCTGCTGCAGGAAGCGGCGGAATGCCGGCGGGTGGTCGTGCTGCGGCCCGCTTCGATAACCGGCAACGACGCAGACATTGGCCGGCGGATCGACAGCGATCGACGCGAGAAACGCGAGCGTCGCGTCGTCGGCCCACTGGATGTCGTCCAGCACCATGACGAGCGGTTCGGCCGGCGCCGCGAATGCGCGGAAGGCATTCACGACGATCTGGCATAGGTGAAATTCCGGAATCGCATCGGTATGGTCGAACGCGACGGGCTCGACATCGAGCAACCACGCGATCTCCGGGAAGATGCCTGACAGCAGGTTGGCCTGACGGCCCACGCAGTCGCGCAGCCGCGCGGAGATCGCCGCGATTTCGTCGTCGCGCCTGGCCAGCGCGCTGCCGAACAGCGCGCGCAGGGCCTGCAGCACGGGCGCGTAGGGCCGCGCGGGCTGGAACTGATCGACCTTCGCCGACGTGCACCAGGCCGTGCGCGACGCCGCCCGCGCATGGCGCATGAAGTCCTCGGCCAGCGCGGTCTTGCCGACGCCGGCCGGCCCGTCGATCAGCACGATGGCCGTCTTGCCGGTTTGCGATACGGCCGCCAGCACCGCCTCGAGCCGGCGGGATTCGGCTTCACGGCCGACCAGCAGGTCGGGCGCGTGCAATCCGGCGAGCGGATCGCTGCCGCCGAGCGCGAACGGCTCGACGCGGCCTGCCGCCAGCCAGTCGCGCCGGATACGTTCGAGATCGTGCTGCACCGCTTCGCAGGACGGGTAGCGATCGGCGGGCTCCTTGGCGATCAGTTTCAGGATCAGGTCGTTCAGGATCGCAGGCAGGTCGTCGCGAAAGGTCGTGGCCGGCGACGGCTGCATCGCGACGTGCGCGTGGACCCATTCGGACGTCGACGTGGCCTTGTAAGGCATCGCGCCCGTCAGCAGGCGGAACAGCGTGATGCCGAACGCATACAGGTCGGAGCGCTCGTCGACGCATGAGCCTTCGGATACTTCGGGCGCCGCGTAGGCGGCGAAATCCGTGCGCATCGTACTCGCCGCGGCGCGTTCCGTCCGACGATTCCACGCATGGGCGAACGAGCGGAGCATGACCGTACCGTCCGGCGCGACGGCGAAACTGGCCGGTTGCAGATCGCCATGCAGCCAGCCGCGCCGATGAAGCTGCCCGAGCGTGCGCGCGGCCTGGATCGCGGCGTCGAGAAAGACGTCGAGCGGCAGCCGCCCGTCCGCCAGCGTGTCGAACGCACGCACGTCCGGGCGAGGATAGACGAGCACCGGGCCGTCCGCGGCGCGGATCAGCGCAACCGGCATGATCGCCCACGCCGGTTCCAGCGCTTCGTTCAATGCGTATTCGTGCTCGAATTGCCGGCAGCGCTGGTCGGATTCCCACCCGGTCTGGCATGCGGACCATACGCGCGTCGTCCAGGCGTCGGTGAGGTCGAACCACAGCACGTCGCCCGAACGGACCGCATTCGACATGCGGGCGCGCGCCAGCCAGTCGGCATCCATTCGGTTCGTGTCGTCCGGGTCTCTCAAGGGTTGGTTCACGGTGAGGGCAGGCTGGGTGGAGCAGGGCGAAACCGGCGCGTAAAACGGGGGCGGCCGGGCTGGGTTGCGCGCGTCTGGGCAGCGCCGTGCATTGTCCGCCAGCCTGAGGAAATTTGCAGCACCCCCGGCACACGCCGTTCCCGACGACCGGGCTGGCCGGTACCCGACTAAACCTATAGATAATGGTCGGCGCGCCTGTCGCGCCATACCATGGGTTCAGGCCTTCCGACACGCATCGCTGCGACTGGGCGGCCGGAACAGAGGGCGTCGCCTCGCGAGGCGGCGCAAGGTGCGGAGCAGCATAAGCGAGTGCGGATCATGTACACGTTCGGGCGGGTGACGGTTTCCCTTGAGTGCCGCGAAGTCTGCGTCGACGGGCAGCCCCGGTATATCGGCGCCCGGGCATTCGAGATTCTCGAGCTGCTGGTGAAGGCGGCCGGCAGGCTCGTGTCGAAGGACGAGATCATGCAAGCCGTGTGGCCGAACACGATCGTGGTCGAGAACAACATCCAGGTGCACATCTCGACGCTGCGCAAGCTGTTCGGCGGCAAGCACGGGTGGATACGGACCGAATCGGGCCGCGGCTATCGGCTCGCTCCGCCGGTCGACCCGGACCACGCCGAGCGCCTGCCGGCCGGGTTCGAGCCGGCAGGCGGCGTTCGTGCGGGCGCGGTGCCGCGCAAATGTCCGCTGATCGGCCGGGAGCAGGAAGCGGCCGAGTTGCACGCGCTGCTCGAGCGAGAGGCGCTCGTCACGCTGGTCGGCCCCGGCGGCGTCGGCAAGACGCATCTCGCGCTGGACGTCGCCACGGCCTGGTCGGCGGTGCGCGGCATCGAGATGGTCCGGATCGATCTCGCCGGCTGGCAGGGCGACGCGACGCTGGCGTCGGCGGTGCTGGACGCGCTCGACCTGCCGGGCAGCCGCGGCGCCGAACCTGCCGACGTCGTGCGTGCGATCGGCGAGCAGCGCGTCATGCTGGTGCTCGACAATGCCGAGCAGCACATCGACGATCTGGCGGACCTCTGCGAAGCGATCGCGGAGGCGAATGCCGGCGCGACACTCGTCGTGACTAGCCGCGAACCCCTGCGGGTCGCGGGCGAACGCGTTTATCGCGTCGGCCCGCTGCCGGCGCCGCCGGCCGGCGCGAACGACGGCGAGATCGTCGCGTGCGGCGCCGTCCGCATGTTTCTGGCGCGGGCTCGCGCGATGGGCACCGACATTCCGGCGGACACGAAGACGCTGGACGCGATCGCGACCATCTGCCGCCGCCTGAGCGGCCTGCCGCTCGCGCTCGAGCTCGGCGCGGCCCGGGTCGCGTTGCTCGGGATCCAGGGGCTGGCAGCCGATCTCGACAAGTCCGTCCTGTCGTTGTCCGGCGGCCTGCGTACGGCCCATCCGCGCCAGCAGACCCTCAGGGCCACGATCGAATGGAGCTATCGGCTGCTCGACGATGCGGAGCGCACCGTGCTGTGCCGCATCGCGGTGTTTCCGGATGCGTTCCGGCTCGATGCGGCGTGCGCGGTGGCAGCCTGCGACGAACTGGGCGCCGCCCGGGTGCTCGACTGCCTGGCCAGTCTTGCATCGAAATCGCTGCTGGTCGTTCATTCGGTCGGGCTCTCGAAGCGCTATTCGCTGCTGGAGGTCGTGCGCGCGTATGCGCTCGAGAAGCTGGCGGAATCGGGCGAGGCCGGCCGCGTCCATGCCCGGTGTGCGTCCTTCGTCGGCGAGGAACGCGCGGATACACTGCCGCCGACGCCGGCAGCGCCCGCGCAACCGCTGCTGGTGGCAGGACCGTGGGCATGACACACGGGTTGTGCGGGCGTCGCGCGCGGCGGTGACGCCCGTCGATGCGGCGCAAGCCGCGTCGCGATGTTCTGGATTGACAAAATTCTCAGGTTCTCATTTCATGGCCATTGTTTGCATCATCGATGACGATGCGTCGGTCCGTAAGAGTCTTGCCAGCTTGCTGAAATCGGCTGGTCATACCGCACTGCCATTCGCGTCGGGCGAGGAATTCCTCGCGGCCGGCCCGCTGGACGGCGCGGCTTGCGTGCTGGTCGATCTGAAGATGAAGGGTATGAGCGGTCTCGACGTTCAACGCCTGCTGGTTCAGCGCAAGGCGACGCTTCCGGTCATCTTGATGTCGGCGCACGGCGACGACGAGTCGGTGCGCCGCGCGCTCGCGCAAGGCGCGGTCGCGTTCCTGCGCAAGCCGTTTCCATCGGACGATATGCTCAACCTGATCGATCAGGTCGCATCCGGCGCGCCTCCCGCGTGAGCGGCAGCGCGTCGACCGGCCGCGCCGCGTGAGGCGTGGCGGTTCCGCTCGGCTTTTTCTTAGTTTATCATTCGATAATGAAGCGGATGCATACACAGGGAATTCAATGACGAGCACGCTGGACATGACGTCGACCGGCAACCGGGGCGCGGGCGATCCCGCGCCGATCGTCTATGTGGTCGACGACGACGAAACGCTGCGGCGCGCGTTGAGCGCACTGTTGCGTTCGGCGGGGTTTCGCGTCGAGACGTTCGCGTCGTCGCGGGCGTTTCTCGCGTTCGAGCGGCCCGACGTGCCGAGCTGCCTGATCCTCGACGTGCGTCTTGTCGACGAGAGCGGGCTGGCCGTTCAGGAGGAAGCGGTGCGTGCGGGCCTGAACGTGCCGATCCTGTTCATGACCGGTTACGGCGACGTGGCCACGACGGTCAAGGCGATGAAGGGCGGCGCGCTCGACTTCCTGACGAAGCCGTTCGACGACGAAGCGATGCTCGATGCCGTCGGCCATGCGCTGGCCCGCGACGGCGAGCGCCTCGCGCGCGAGCGCGCGCTGGACGCGGTGCGCCAGGCCTATGCGTCGTTGACGCCGCGCGAACGCGAAGTGATGAGCCAGGTGGTCGCGGGCCTGATGAACAAGCAGATCGCGGCGAATCTCGGCCTGCAGGAAATCACGGTGAAGGTGCATCGGGCCCAGGTGATGAAGAAGATGCTGGTTCGCACGCTGCCGGATCTCGTGCGGCAAGCCGAAGCGCTGGGCGTGCGCCCGGCCGGCGCACGCGACTGAACGAGCGTGCCGGCGCGGTCGACGTAACGGCGCCGGCTTCGGCGGGCGGGGCCCGATGAC
Organism: Burkholderia sp. DN3021; assembly: GCF_049805555.1. Classification (NCBI taxonomy): domain Bacteria; kingdom Pseudomonadati; phylum Pseudomonadota; class Betaproteobacteria; order Burkholderiales; family Burkholderiaceae; genus Burkholderia; species Burkholderia sp. DN3021. The sequence continues at coordinate 51,226 of NZ_JBNCAB010000047.1, forward strand.
GCGGGCGACGGCGTTCATGCGGCCACTTCGCTGTCGGCATCCGCGGCGTGCGTGACGACGTGCGCGTCGCGCCGCGCTGCCGGCCGCGCGTCGGGGCTGCCGTCGAACGCGGCGACGAGATGTTCGGCGAGCGTTCTGATGCGCACGGGCAGGTTCCGGCGCGAGTGATAGAGCAGCGACGCGCCGAGGTCGCCGACCTGCCAGTCGGGCAGCAGGCGAACGAGTTCGCCGTCGCGCTCGAGCGGCCGCGCGAGATGCTCCGGAAGCACGGCGAAGCCGGTGCCGCGCGTCGTCGCGAGAATCAGCGTATCGAGGCAGTTCGAGCGGATCGCGCCGGCCAGCCGTATCTCGGCGGTCGCGCCGGTACGCCGGTGCCGCAGCGGCCATGCCGAACCGCCGCTACCCGGTTTGCTGCCGTGCGCATCCATGCGTTCGAGCGCCTGCGGCGTGTCCGCTGCGCCGCCTGCGGCCCGATACCGCGGGCTTGCGTAAAGGCCCATCGGGATGCGCCCGAGGCCCCGCTCGACGCACGTCAGACTCGACGTTCGTTCGGTGACGATCGACAGATCCGTTGCGCCGCTCAGGGCCGCGCTCGGGTGATCGACCCAGTCGACGCGGATTCGCACGAGCGGGTGCTGCCGATTGAACTCGGCCAGGACGGGCACCAGGCGATCTACGCTGAACAGGTTCGAGACCTCGATCGAGATGTCGCCTTGCATCTCGCTTGCATTGGCGTGACAGCATACGGAAAAGCGCTCGTACTGCTGCAGCAACGCGAGCGCCTGCTCGAGCACGTCCTGACCCACGCGCGTCAGCGTCACTTTGCGCGTCGTGCGGTGAAACAGCAGCACGCCGAGCGACGTCTCGAGGCACCGGATCGCGCGGCTGATACAGGGGACGCCGAGCCGGTGGGCCTCGGCGGCTTTCGTGAAGCTGCCTTGTTCGGCAACCGTCTTGAGTATCTCGAGTGTTTTCAGGCGATCCATGACAGGTCTCGCTTCGGTGGATTCGTATGTGACCAATCTATGCGGCACACCGGTACCGGGCAACACAAAAAACGTTAGGTAAGCTTAAGAGCGATATGAAAATACGTGAGGCCGTTTGAACGGAGGCCGAGGGCGCGTCGATGTTTTTTTCAGAACCGGTCCGCGCGATTCGCGACGTCCGCCGGTCTCGCCGCAGGCGGCGTCCACCCGCCGCCCAGCGCGCGCACGAGATTGACCGTCGCGATCGCGAGTGCCTGGCGGCTATGAATCAGCTGGCGTCGCGCATTCAGTGCGTCCCGGTCCGCATCGATGACCTCGAGATAACTGACGTAGCCGTGCCCGTAACGGCTCAGCGACAATCGCGCCGCCGCTTCGGTGGCGCGCGCCGCGCTGTCGTAGCGAACGATCCGCTCTTTCTGCGCGGCGATGTCGTTGAGTGCGTCCTGAACCTCGCGCAGCGCGCCCAGCGCGGTCGCGCGATAGTTCGCGTCGGCGAGTTCCGCGCCTGCCTTCGCGGCGGCCACCGCGGCTTCGCGCTTGCCGCCGTCGAACACCGTTTCGGCCACGCTCGCGCCGAGGCCCCACAGCGAACTGTTGCGGTCGAGAAACGTGCCGAGGTCGCGGCTGGCGAACCCGCCCTGGGCGGTCAGCGTCAAGGTCGGAAGCCACGCGGTGCGGGCGACGCCGATTTCGAGCGATGCCGCGTCGACGCGGCGCGCCGCCGCATAGACGTCCGGCCGTTGCGCGAGCAGCGCGGACGGCAGGCCGGGCGGCACCTCCGGCACGCGCATGGCGGAGGCGGTCGGCGCGATCGAGAATGCGCTCGGGGAGACGCCGGTCAGCACGGCGAGCGCGTCGACGAGGTTTTCGCGCAGCCGCCGGCTGTCCGCGAGATCGGCGCGAGCCGTATCGAGATCGGCCGCCGCGCGCAGCGCGTCGAGATCGCTTGCCGCGCCGGCCCGCACGCGTGCGGCGATCACGTCGAGTGCGGTGCGTCGCAGCTCGATCGCGCGGGCCAGCGTCGCGAGATCCTGCTCGACGAAATGGAGCGTCAGGTAATCGCTCGCGACGTCGGTCGCGACGCGCAGGCGAACGGCCGCACGATCCGCGTCTGCCTGCAGCACGTTCTGCCGGCCGATCTCCGCATCGCCGCGCAGGCGCCCCCACAGATCGACTTCATAGCTGGCGTTGAACGGCACCGACCAGTTGTGCATCGTGCGTTTCGGCAACGCGTTGTCGACCGTGCCGGATACGCGCGAGCGGCTGAACGACGGATCGACGCCGACGGTCGGCGCCAGTGCGGCTTCGCGCACGCCGAGCAGCGCCTGCGCCTGGTCGACGCGCGCCGCGGCGGCGCGGATGTCGTGGTTGCCGGCGAGCGCGGCATCGACGAGCGCGACGAGCGGCGGAGCGCCGAACGATGCGGGCCATTCGACGAGCGACGGGGCGGGTTCGTCGGGCCCATCCGCATGGCGGAACCGGTCGGTTCCGACCGCGACTGGGGCGAGCGGCTGCGGCGCGATCGTGCACGCGCTCAGCAGGCCGGCGGCGAGCAGGGCGGCGATGCGGGTCATGGCTGCTCGCGGGTGCGTTGCAGCGAGACGACGGCCGACAGGCCGGGCCGAATGCGCGGTTCGGCCGAGGCCGGGCCGTCCAGCAGGATCTTGACCGGCACCCGCTGCGTGACCTTCGTGAAATTGCCGGTCGCGTTGTCGGGCGGCAACAGCGCAAATTGCCCGCCGGTCGCGGGCGACAGGCTGTCGACGTGCCCGCTGAAGGTCCGGTCCGGCAGCGCGTCGAAGCGCAACTGCACGACGTCGCCGGCGCGGACGTGCCGGAGCTGGGTTTCGCGGAAGTTCGCGACCACCCACGGATGCGGTTCGACGAGCGTGAGCAGCGCCTGGCCGGGCGCGACATGCTCGCCGGTCTCGACGGTCTTCTTGCCGACGTAGCCGTCCGACGGCGCCACGACGGTCGTGTACTGGCGCTGGAGCTCCGCATCGCGCAACTCGGCGTCGTTCTGGTTCGACACGGCATCGGCGGCCTGCTGCGCGGCCTGCGCGCTGCGCCGCTGCGCGTCGGCCGCCTCGATGCGTGCGCGGGCGGACTTGCGCGCCGCGTTGGCGGCGTCGAATTCCTGCTGCGACAATCCGCGCGGGGTTTCGCGGGTCAGTTCGCGTGCCCGTGCGTAGTCGAGCTCGGCCTTCTCGGCGTCGGCATGCGCCGACACGAGCGTCGCTTCCGCTTGCTCGACCAGCGCCTTCGCGCGGCTCGCATCGGAGCGCGCCTGCGCGACGCGGGCCCGCTGCAGCGCGACGCGCACGTCGAAATCGCGCGGGTCGAGCCGCACGAGCGGGTCGCCCGCGTGCACGAACTGGTTGTCGTTCACCAGCACGCGCTCGACCGTGCCGGCCACGCGCGGCGAGATCACGTGCAGGTGGCCCGTCACGTACGCGTCGTCGGTGCCGCGATCATGCGCGTCGAATTCATAGACCAGCAGCGCGACGAGCAACAGCGCGCATCCGGCGATCGATACGACCGGCCATTTGCGCGAGCGCGCGGCGGAAGTGGGCGGCGTGTCCGGCGGGTTCGTGGTCACGATCGGGATACTCCATCGAAAAGACAGGGTTTGTCGCATCGCGCTATGCTTGCGCGAGCTTTTTGTGCGGGAGCCGCTCGACGATGAACACCACGTTCGCCCCCGGTGGCGCGACACCGGGGCCGGCCGCAGCGCCGGCCTCCGACATACCGACGTTTCGTTCGATCGCCGCGATCGCGGCCGTGCTGCTCGGCGCGATCATCGCGACCTTGACGTCGCGCATCACGTCGCTCGGGCTCGCCGACATACGCGGTGCGCTTGGCGTCGGGTTCGACGAGGGCGCATGGATCAACACCGCGTTCATCGCGTCGCAGATGTTCGTCGGGCCGCTCGCGATCGCGGCGGCCTTCGTGTTCGGCACGCGTCGCGTGCTGCTGGCGGGCGCCGCGGTATTTCTGGTCGTCGAAAGCGTGCTGCCGCTGTGCACGAACTTCGGCGCGTTCATCGTGTTCCAGAGCCTGGCCGGTTTCGCGTCCGGCGTGTTCGTGCCGCTGACCGTCGGGTTCGTCGTCCGCACGCTGCCGCCGCGGCTGATTCCGTTCGGCATCGCCGCGTATGCGATGAACCTCGAGATGTCGCTCAACCTGTCGGCGACGCTCGAAGGGTGGTACAGCGAACACCTGAGCTGGCGCTGGCTGTTCTGGCAGAACGCATTGCTGACCGTGCCGTTCATCGTCTGCCTGATGCTGTCGCTGTCCACCGAGCCGATCAAGCGCATCGCGTCCGGTATCGATACGCGCGGCATGCTGCTCGGCGCCGGCGGGTTCGCGTGCCTGTGCATCGCGCTCGATCAGGGCGAGCGGCTGTTCTGGTTCCAGTCGCCGCTGATCGTCGCGCTGCTGTGCATCGGCATCGTGATGGTGGCCGCGTTCCTGATCCACGAACTGACGTCGCGACGGGCCGGGCTCGATCTCGGCTACCTCGCGCTGCCCAACGTCGCGTTGCTGATCCTGCTCGTCGGCCTCGTGCGCTTTACCGTGCTCAACACGAGCTTCATTCCGTCGGCGTTTCTCGCGAGCACCTACGGGCTTCGCCCGCTGCAGATCGGCGATACGCTGCGCTGGATCGCGATGCCGCAGCTGCTGTTCGCGCCGTGCGTGGCGTGGCTGCTGCAACGCGTCGATCCGCGCCGGCTGATCGTGGCCGGCTTCGCGATGGTGGCGGTCGCGTTCGCGCTCGGCGCGCGCCTCACGCCCGTCTGGGCCGAACCCGACTTCATCCCGTCGCAGCTGCTGCAGGCGCTGGGTCAGACGATGGCACTCACGTCGGTCGTGTTCTTTTTCGGCAAGCACGCGACGGCCGAGCATGTACTGACGTTCGGCGCCGTCGTGCAGACGACGCGCCTGCTGAGCGGGCAGCTCGGCACGACGTCGATCGCGGTGGTCCAGCGCATCATGGAGGCTACCCATTCGAATCTCGTCGGTCTGCATGTCACGCTGTCGGATCCGCAAACGCTGGAGCGCCTGCGGGCCGGCGCGGCGTTGCTCGTGTCGCACGGCGCGACCTTCGCGACCGGCGACCAGGCGGCTTATGCGCTGCTCGACCGGGCGGTTCGCATCCAGGCGACCACGCTCGCGCTGGCCGACAATTTCCGTGTCGCGACGGCTTTCGCGGTCGCGGGGGTGTTGATCGGCTTGCTGCTCAGGCCGGCGCGTGCGCCGTGAGCGCGCGGCGCCGGATCGGCGGATATGCCGCATCGACGATCCTGGCGATCGCGCCCGCCGCAACGCAATGGCGGCGACCTGAAAAATCCTGAAACGTACTGAAGGGGGGGCCCGCCCCCCCCCCCCGCCCCCCCCCCCCGGCGCCATGTTGCCGCGCCCGCTCAGGCCACCTTGTCGGCGATCCGGTAACGCTCGAGCCAGTGCGC
>NZ_JBNCAB010000048.1:0-56376 GCF_049805555.1 Burkholderia sp. DN3021
CACCGGCGCAGCGTCCGGCCGAGCCGGCGATGGCGCCGGCGTCGCCGCCCGCACCGCAGCGCGTCGAACCCGTCGTCAACCGTCCCGCGGCGCCCGCCGCGCCGTCGTCGGCCGCGTCCAGCCAATCAGGCGGCGTCGCGCTCGACGAGCGCCCGCCGATGCAGGATTGACCGGCCATGCGTCGCGCGTGCCGCCTGCCGCCCGACGTCGCTGTCCATGCTATTGACGCAGCGCTTCGTGCGCTGCTTTTCTTATTCTCTTCATCCCGTCCGCAGCCATGCACGACAAAATCCTGATTCTCGACTTCGGTTCGCAAGTCACCCAACTGATTGCGCGACGCGTGCGTGAAGCGCACGTCTACTGCGAAATCCATCCGAACGATGTGTCCGACGACTTCGTCCGCGAGTTCGCGCCGAAGGCGGTGATCCTGTCGGGCAGCCACGCGAGCACGTACGAAGACCACCAGCTGCGCGCGCCGCAGGCCGTGTGGGATCTCGGCGTGCCGGTGCTCGGCATTTGCTACGGCATGCAGACGATGGCCGTGCAGCTCGGCGGCAAGGTCGAGTGGAGCGACCATCGCGAATTCGGCTATGCGGAAATGCGCGCGCACGGCCATACGCGCCTGCTCGACGGCATCGAGGATTTCACGACGGCCGAAGGCCACGGGATGCTGAAGGTCTGGATGAGCCACGGCGACAAGGTTGCCGAGCTGCCGCCGGGCTTCGCGCTGATGGCATCGACGCCGAGCTGCCCGATCGCCGGCATGGCCGACGAGGCGCGCGGCTACTACGCGGTGCAGTTCCACCCGGAAGTCACGCATACGGTAAAGGGCCGCCAGATCATCGAGCGCTTCGTGCTGCAGATCGCCGGCGCGAAGCCCGACTGGATCATGCGCAACCACATCGAGGAAGCCGTCGCGAAGATCCGCGAGCAGGTCGGTGACGAGGAAGTGATTCTCGGCCTGTCGGGCGGCGTCGATTCGAGCGTCGCGGCCGCGCTGATCCACCGCGCGATCGGCGACCAGCTCACCTGCGTGTTCGTCGACCACGGCCTGCTGCGCCTGAACGAAGGCAAGATGGTACTCGACATGTTCGAGGGCCGCCTGCACGCGAAGGTCGTGCACGTCGACGCGTCCGATCAGTTTCTCGGCCACCTGGCCGGCGTGACCGATCCGGAAGCGAAGCGCAAGATCATCGGCCGCGAGTTCGTCGAGGTGTTCCAGGCGGAGGCGAAGAAGCTGTCGAAGGCGAAGTGGCTCGCGCAGGGCACGATCTATCCGGACGTGGTCGAATCGGGCGGTACGAAGACGAAGAAGGCGACGACGATCAAGAGCCACCACAACGTCGGCGGCCTGCCGGAAACGCTCGGCCTGAAGCTGCTCGAGCCGCTGCGCGACCTGTTCAAGGACGAAGTGCGCGAGCTGGGCGTCGCGCTCGGCCTGCCGCCGGAGATGGTGTATCGCCATCCGTTCCCGGGCCCGGGCCTCGGCGTGCGGATCCTCGGCGAAGTGAAGCGCGAATACGCTGACCTGCTGCGCCGCGCGGACGCGATCTTCATCGAAGAGTTGCGCAACACGACCGCGACCGCGCAGGATGCGGCTGCCGGCCTGTGCGGCGAGGCCGATGTCGGCAAGAGCTGGTACGACCTGACGAGCCAGGCGTTCGCGGTGTTCCTGCCGGTGAAGTCGGTCGGCGTGATGGGCGATGGCCGCACGTACGACTACGTGACGTCGCTGCGCGCAGTGCAGACGACCGACTTCATGACCGCACACTGGGCGCACCTGCCGTACGCGCTGCTCGGCCGCGCGTCGAACCGGATCATCAACGAGGTGCGCGGGATCAACCGGGTGGTGTACGACATCTCGGGGAAGCCGCCGGCGACGATCGAGTGGGAGTGATCCAGTGTCGGGGCATGCCTCGATAGCGGATTGCGGCACCGGTTGATGCGAACGCCCGGCAGGAAGTCCTGCCGGGCGTTGTTTTTTGCGCTGTTGGCGGGTCGTCAATCGATTGACGGTAACGGAGGTCTACAGATGCGAACGTCTAACGCTGCCGTGCCCCAACTTACGCTGCCAGGCTTCGAGGCAACGCAATTGGCACCTGAGCATCGCTTTTTCTTCGCCGTGATGCCCGATCCGGACATCGCTGCGTGCATGGCCGAAAGGGGCGCTCGCCTGGGCGCCGGGATGCGAGTCGACGGCCGGCCGCTGCATGCCGAGCGTCTGCATGTCACGTTGCAACTTGTGGGCGATTTCGCGTATGTGCCGGAGGTCATCCTCGCGCGTGCATGCGTCGCGGCGGCAAGTATCGACGTGCCGTCATTCGGCGTGACATTCGATCAGATCCTCAGCTTCAACGGGCGGCCGGGGCATCGGCCTCTGGTGTTGACGGGGAGCGACGGGCTGGACGAACTGGTCAGGTTTCAGCGCCTACTGGTGGATGCGCTCAGAGGGGCCCGCCTGCGTGTTTCGGGCGCGCATTTCGCACCTCATCTCACCTTGCTGTACGGCGACGGCAGGGTCACTCGATGTCCAACAGAACCGATCACGTGGACCGTACGCGAATTCATCCTGATCCACAGCTGGCTCGGCAAGACGCACTACGACGTTATCGGGCGCTGGCCGCTGACGGACAGCATCCCGACGATTTGAGAAACTGAATCGTTCACGATTTGCGATCCTGCGATGAGCGGGAGTTGTGCCTGGAACGACAGCAAAAAGGTGATGATTCCGCCGTGGGGTGACGTCGGTGCAGTCCACCTTTCTCTTCGAGGCAGTACGCATCTGGTCGCTTGCGTACCCCGCTATTCTCTAATGACGGACTATCAATACAGTTCATTTGATCTCCACGATCAAGCTGAATTGACGGGAGTCTCGCCTGTTGCTGGATCGTTGAGGCTGAGTGTCGTTTAGAATGGAGAATCCGAATTTTTATGCTTCGAATAAAAATGCATAAGGATCATATGGTTTCCATCTGGGTAAACGATGAAGACAGAACCAGGCAGATCAGAGACTGGGCGATATGGTGGAGTACCGACGGGGATGAGTTGATGTTGACTTGCCATTTCCCATCCGGCAAGTCTTTCCATAGTCCGCTCCGCAATTGCAGAATTGAACCCACCGAGGTAGTGCAAGGCAAGCTTCTTTCAAAGAAAGGGGGCGCGGTGTTCAGCGTCGTCGACAAGGTGGTGATCTATGGCGGGAAATATGCGGCCGTCCACTATCCGGGGAACCGAAAGATTTACGTCATGAACGCGCATGATATTGCGCTCACCCTCGCGACGAAAATCAAGGATGGACCGATATTCCGCTATTTCGTTGCCGTGGCAAAGGCCAGGGCAGAGCAAGCGAGCCCGCAGGACAAACCTATTGCCGACAACGTGCTGCGTCAGTTGGAGAAGGTGACTCCTCACGAAGACACGGCGTTGCACGCATATTGCGCGGCACAGCACCAGCCGCGGGCGCAAGGGGGGAGCTTTATTTACCCTTTTGGCGTCAACGAGAGTCAGCTCAAGGCAGTGGAGAAAGCTTTCGCTTCGCAAATCAGCCTGATAGAAGGGCCGCCCGGCACGGGAAAGACGCAAACGATCCTGAACATCCTGGCCAACATCCTGTTGCAGGGAAAAACGGTCGCGGTCCTGTCCAATAACAACGCTGCCGTCGAAAACGTTTATGAAAAACTAGATAAGGTCGGACTGGATTATGTAGTTGCCAAGCTGGGCCGTGCGGCTAATCGCGAGGGCTTCTTCGTCGATGTTCCCGCCTTGCCGTCGGAGCCCCCTGCGCCTGCTCCTGCCATGGAACAGATTCAAGCTGTTCTGCAGAAGCTGAAGCAACACCTGTATGCTCAGAATACAGTGGCTCGACTGCAGGCCGAGGTCGATGAACTGACCGTAGAGCTGAACTACCTGCTGGAATGGCAGCGCGAGAACTCGGTGGCGATGCCGGTTTCTCTGAATAGGTACAAACTGTCTCCACGAAAATCGTCGGACCTGATGGCTTATCTGGCCTATCTTGCCGAGAACCGTATCCGGCTCAAGGACAGACTCGAACTGCTACTTAATTTTAAAATCCTGCGGGCGAAACCATTTGAGGATTGGGAAAAGCGCAAATCGGTGATTTATGCCTTGCAGAAGCACTATTACGAAAGGGCATTGCAGGAGAAAAAATCTGCATTGACAGCCCATCGAGAAGCGCTGGTGCGTGGCAACTTCGACGCATTGCTGGATGAGCTGGTCGCAGGATCGATGGCCCATCTCAAGCACCATCTTCACCAGAATATCTCGCGGCAAGAAGCGTTCGATGCAAAAAATTACAGCAGGAATTTCGATGCGTTTGTGCGGCGTTTTCCGATTATCGGTAGCGGCACGCATTCCATTGTCAACTCGGTCGGCGGTGCGATTCTCGATTATGTGATCATCGACGAGGCGTCTCAGCAAGACATCGTCCCGGGGATACTGGCGCTGGGCTGCGCCAGGAACCTGATCATCGTCGGCGACAGAAAGCAGCTTCCACATATCCCGGGGAATCTTGGCATCGCCTCGCCTGGCGAGTTCTACGACTGCGACAAATACAGTCTGCTCGATTCGTGTGTCGGCGTGTTCAAGGATTCGATACCGATGACGCTCCTGAAGGAGCATTATCGATGCCACCCCAGAATCATCCAGTTCTGCAATCGGCAGTTTTATGACAACCAACTCGTCCCGATGACGCAAGACGCAGGCGAAAATTCACTGGAACTGCTCGTTACGGCCAAGGGAAATCACACGCGAAACAATGCGAATCGACGCGAACTGGATTCTCTGCTTGAGACGCTCAAATGGGATGGCGAGAGCGATTGGGACAGTGCGCACCGCAAGGGATTCATCGCCCCGTACAACGCCCAGGTCACGCTGTCTCGCGCGCATTTGCCGGCCGATTTCGTCAAGGATACGGTACACAAGTTTCAGGGCAGGGAGTGCGACGAGATTGTCTTTTCCACAGTGCTGGACAAGAAGTACCGGAGCCAGCGAAGCCTGGGTTTCGTAGATGATCCGCACTTGGTCAATGTGGCGGTATCGAGAGCGAAGCACAAGTTCACGTTGGTGACGGGGGATGATGTCTTTGCTGCAAACAACGGACATATTGCTGCACTGATCCGTTATATCGAGTACTACGCCGGCGAGAAGCAGATCCATCGAGCTCCGGTCGTGTCAGCTTTCGACCTGCTTTACAAGGAATATGATGCGTCACTTGAGCGGCTCAACGCCAGGCTGCGTCCAAGTGATTCTCGATACAAGTCCGAGCAGATTGTGGCGCAGATACTGCGTGAGGTACTGTCCGGCGACGCTTATCGAGCGATGACATTTCACTCGCAGATTGCCTTGATTCAGTTGGTCTCCTTGAGCAACGGCACACTGACGTCACGGGAGCGGGATTTCATGAGGAATCGCGCCAGTTGCGATTTTGTGCTGTATTTCAAGGTAGGGAAAACGCCGTTGGGTGTGATCGAAGTCGATGGCGGATCGCACAGCATGGCGCAACAAGTCGAGCGGGATGCGCTAAAAGACAGCATTCTGAGGAAAAGCGAGATCCCCTTGCTCCGATTGCAGACTGTTGAGAGTCACATCGAAGAAAAGGTCGTGGCGTTTTTGGCTCGGTGGGTAAGCAGCACTGAAACTGCTTGACATGGTTCGAGTTGTCTTGATGCGGACGCTCGCGGGCGTCCGGTGCCGTCATTTCTTCATGCGAGTCACCCTCGAGACAGTGCAGGAAAGACAGCAGTATTTCAGGTTCAGGAGCGGGGCGATCCGGCACGAATAGATGCCAGGTCGAGTACCCGCCGCGCAATATCTCGCACGTTCGCGCTCATTGGCAGATCGTCGCGATCGAGTTCGGCGAGATCGAACCAGCGCGCCTCGAGCGCATCGTCACATACGACGGGCGTGCCGCGCAGCTATTTGCACGGCACTGCGACCAGCACGTAGTGCTGGTGCAGGCCGCTCTGTCGGCATGATGGCGGGCGCAGGACAAGAAACGGCTTGGCGGTCGCCAAGCCGTTCTACGTTAACGCATTGCGCGGATTTGTCACGCGTGCGAGCGTGCGAGCGAACGCAAGTACATAGGCACGTTCGCCTTGCTCGTCGTCTGGACACGCGTCATGAGCGCATGATCGATGCGATCCAGTCCGTAAGTCCGGGCAATGTCGTGCTGCAACCGGCACCACAGATGACTGGCCATCTCGGCGTCGACCATCGCCCGGTGAGCACGTCCCGATTTCGGCAGCTGCAGCGTTTCGGCCAGGCTCGACAGGCGGTGGCTCCGAGCGTCCGGATAGATACGTCTCGCCACGAGCATCGTGCAAGCAAAGGCATGCTCGGCTGACATGTCGAGAAGCCCGAGCTCTGACTGCCAGAACCGCTTATCGAAACCGGCGTTGTGTGCCACGACGGAATGCTTGCCAACGAACGCCGCCGCTTCTTTCATGACTTTTGACGCCGGGGGAGCCGATGCAATCATGTCGTTCGTGATGCCGGTCAGCGCGACAACATCGGACGGTATGCGTTTGCCGGCATTCATCAAGCTCTGGAAACGGTCGACGACTTGTCCGTCGCGTAGAAGGATCACGGCAATTTCGGTGGCACGGTCGCCCAGATTCGGCGAAAGCCCGGTTGTTTCGAAGTCCAGTACCGCAACGGTTTGCATGGTTGAATCCTATTACTTCATGCGGTGGCGTTTAGTTTGGCCAAGAGGTTAGCATCATCGGGCCTGTGAGAGACTCGTTCAGTCCGAGAAACGATCGTCCTCGCCATTTCCCCGCTTGCGATCCTGTGCCATGCGGTTGCTGTCGACGTCCAATTCCAAAACGGGTCCTTGATGTCTTGATACCAAGTCCGGCGCTCGGTGCATCGTTGGCAGCTTGCCGCATCGGATGATGCAGGCGCCCGACAGGGATACCTGCTGGGCGTTGTTGTTTGCGCGACGGAAGGGTTGTCTTCCGATCGACGATAATGGAGACGTTGCCATCGGCGTATCTGCAATATGGCCATGACTCAGCTGACGCTACCCGGATTCGACGTGCCGCCACCGGTTCCCGAGCATCGCTTTTTCTTCGCTGCGATGCCCGATCCAGTTGCGGCTGCATGTATTGCCGGAATGACTGAAGGCTTGCAATCAGGGAAGCCTGGGGAGCGCGGGGTGCTGCACACGGAGCGTCTGCATGTCACGCTGTACTCTCTGGGCGACTTTGCGTATGTGCCGGGCGCCATCATCGCGCGTGCATGTGCCGCGGCGGATCGCATCGATGTGCCGTCTTTCGGCGTCACCTTCGATCGGCTCGTCAGCTTCAATGGGCGGCCGGGCCATCGGCCTCTGGTACTGACAGGGAGCGCAGGGCTGCAAATATTGATCGATTTTCAGCAGCAACTTCGAGATGCCCTTGGAAAGGCAGGTCTGCGTGTTTCAGGTGCGCGTTTCACGCCCCACGTGACGTTGCTGTACGGCGAACGCGGGCCCGATCAGTACAGGATCGATCCGATTACGTGGACCGTCCGCGAATTCGTCCTGATTCACAGTTGGCTCCGCAGGACGCACTACGATGTAATAGGGCGCTGGCCGCTGACGAACCGCAGTTCGTCGGCGTGATCGTATGTTGGAAGCCCGCTCCGGTCGTCGACCATCCGGATCGAGCCCATGGTTTGCCGTGCGCGCTGCCTGATGCTGAATCCGATCGGATCGCTGTAAATCTCCCGTTTAGCTGCGATGCATGGATTGCATGGGTATCCCGCAATCGAAGGCGAGCGAGTGCTTCGGGGCGTTCGGTGCGTGGTTGGTAAGCAGCGCGGCAGGCGATGCCGCGCAAGTCCAAGTCACGCGTTTTCCTGCGACCGGCCAGACGCGATCGCGCCGCGATAGCGAAGGTGGACCAGCGGATAAGGCCGCCCCTGTCCGTCGAGCGCCGATCGCCCGCAGCGCTCGAATCCGAGCCTTTCATAGAATCCCGCCGCCGATTCGTTCTGCTCGTTGACGTCGGTCGACAGGTCGGGATGGCGCCTGAGCGCTTCTTCCACGAGCAGGCGCCCGATGCCCGCGCCATGGTGAGCGGGATCGATGAACAGCGCTGCCATGTGACTGCCGTCGAGCAGCATGAAGCCGATCGGCCGATCGGTCTCGTCGACGGCCACATCGAGCGGCGCGCTGGGCAGAAACGGCTCGACTTCGGCATCGATCGCGCGGCGGTCGGCGTCGCTCAGGAAGTGATGCGTTGCGTCGACCGCGCTGCGCCAGATATCCAGCACGCGTGCGCCGTCGGCCTGGGTGGATTTGCGGATTCTGATCATGGCTTGATTTGTTGTGGTTCGGATGTCCGTTCGACGGCTCGTCGCACGACGTCCTGGACCCCCGCGCTCATCGGCAGATCGTCCCGATCGAGTTCCGCGAGATCGAACCAGCCTGCCTCGAGCGCACCGTCGCTGCTGTTCGAACGGCTCCGCACGACGAGCGGCGTGCCGGCCCGCGCAAGGTTGAGCGCCATCGGCGTGCCCGTCACGCCGAGGCCGATGAATCCGACTGCCGTTTGCATGTCCTGGCTCCTGTGAAAAAGGGGCGTGCAGCACGCAGGCGTCAGTATCGCAGCGTTTCAGGGGGCATGACGGCGGCGCGCGAAGGTTTCGGCGGCAACGTCGAGTGCGCCGGGCAGGCGCGGTGCGCAGCGAGGCATGCTGCGAGCCGGAACGGCGTACCGATGCGACGCTGGCCCGCCGACGGTCAGTTTGCGAGATCGCCGAGCATGAGCATGCAATGCGTGCCGATGTCCGGATCCGTCGCGCGTTTTCCGAGTTCCGCCAGATACGGCCACGGATAGATGCCGCGAGCATGACCGTCGCCGAACAGCAGGCGAATGCCGTAACCGGCCGCTTCCACATCGTCCAGCATCACGTCCGGTCGCGCGTCGACCACGCCAGCGTCGAACCGGATCTTGCGGCAAGCGGCGCACGGGCAACTGCTGCGCAACCGCACATAGCCGATGCGTTGCGTGTCGCCGCCCGGCCAGCGCAGCGTCAACACACGGGCAGCGTGGTCGAGCACGATTTCGGTCGGCGGCGTCATCGCGCCTCTCCGATCTGCCGGATTGCGATCCGCACGGCCTTGCGCACTTCGGGATCGCGATCGTCGAGTGCGTCGTGCAGTGCCGGAAGCGTGCCGGGGTCGCGCAGTTCGCCGAGCGCGAGCGCGGCTTCCTTGCGCAGATTGCTGATCGGATGCGGGAGCAGCGCGGCGACGGCCGGCGCCGCAGCCGCATCGCGCAACTGTCCGAGCGCGCGCACGGCGCGCAATCGCACTTGCCAGTAGTCGTCGTCGAGCGCGGCGACGAGTTGGTCACGCGCGACCGCGACGCGCAGCTTGCCGAGCGTTGCGGCCGATTCTTCGCGTACCTGCCATTCGGCGTCGCGCAATGCGGCGAGCAGTGCGGTGATGACGGTCGTGTCGTCCGACGCCGCGAATCCGAGCGCGCCGACCGCGACGCGCCGCACGTCCGCATCGGCATCGGTCGTCGCGACGCGCGCGAGCGGCGACAACGCGCGTATATCCCTGAGCCAGCCGAGCACGGCGACGGCCTCGGCCCGCACGGCGGTGGCGTCGGCGTCGAGCGCGCGCAACGCAGGAGCGAACGCATCGGGATCGCGCAACTCGCGCAGCCCGCGCAGCACGGCGCTGCGAATGTACGGCTCGGGCTGGTCGGCCCAGTCGCACAGCACGGCGCCCGATGCAGCGTCCTTCAATTCGGACAGGCTCTGCGCAGCGGTCGCGCGCACGCCGTCGTCCGGATCGAGCAGCGCGCGGCACAGCGCGTCGACGACGTCGGGTTGTTCCCAGGCGCCGAGTACGCGGGCCGCCTCGCTGCGCACGTTGGCGGACGGGTCGTCGCGCAGCGCCGCGACGAACGCGGGAATGAAACCGGATTCCTCGAGATCGGCGAGTTCGAGCAGCGCTATGCGGCGCACGGATGCGTCGGGCGCAGCGAGGCGGGCGACGAGCGCGGCACGATCCGGGCCGTGCGTGCCGGGCAGCGAGGAGGTGGAAGAGAAAGCGGTCATGGGGAAAAAGTCGGTTCGATGAAAGGGCGGCTGCTCACGGAGCGCGGTGCATGGGCGGCGCGGCATGGCGATGCGAACCTGACGCCGGCCCGGCCGTCACGTCGTCGATGCACGGCCCGCGCGGGCAGCGCGACGACGATCGGCACGCGCCCGGTCAGCGCAGCAGATAAGGGATCTCAACCTTGACCGCGCCGGTCGGGCAATCGCGCTCGCACGGCATGCAGTACCAGCATTCGTCGAACTGCATATAGGCCTTGCCCTTGGTTACGTCGATCGCGAGCAGGTCGAGCGGGCACACGTCGACGCAGACGGTGCAGCCCTTGTCGGCGATGCACAGTGCCTCGTCGATCGTGACGGGCGCGCTGCTGCGCTGGAAGATGTCGTGCGGGGTATGGGGCATGGTATGGCTCCTCAGAGGGCGGCCGCGAGCGCGGCCGGTTCGCGGATGCGCAGATGCGCGTAGGCGCCGCGTTCGTCGTCGGCCAGCGGCACGATGTACGGCTCGACCGGCCGCTTCTCGCTGCGCATCACGCCGTCGGCATCCTTGCGCAGCCACGTATGGCAGAACCATTCGGCGTCGTTGCGGATAGTCGACGCGATGGTGGTACAGCCCCCAGCGGCTCTCGGCGCGGAACAGCGACGCGCGTGCGGCCATTTCCGCGCAGTCGCGGATCGCGCGAACTTCGGCCGCGCGCATCAGTTCGTGAGGATGGCTCGACTTTATCTCTTCGATATCCTCAGTAATCTCGTCGAAACGTTGCAGCCCGATTTCCATCTTGCGCGTCACCTTCGGCGGTTGCAGATAGTCGTTCACCATGCGGCGCAGCTTGTATTCGACCTGCGCCGGCGCCAGGCCGCGCTCGCGTAACAGCGGGGCGAACACGCGTGTACGTTCGGCGTCGACCTGTTCGTCGTCCACCGGCGCATGGTCGCGGCCGGCGACGTAGTCGGCCGCGTTCTGCCCGGCGAACCAGCCGTACGTGAACGCACCGAGCATGTAGTTGTGCGGGACGGCCGCCATGTCGCCGGCTGCATACAGCCCCGGCACGGTCGTCTCCGCGCGCGTATTCACGTACACGCCCGATGCGCTGTGGCCGCTGCAGAAGCCGATCTCGGAGATGTGCATCTCGACCATCTGGCTGCGGTAGTCGGTCCCTCGCCCCGCATGGAAGCGGCCGCGGCTCGGCCGCTCGTTCGTATGCAGGATCTGCTCGATGGTTCGGATCGTTTCTTCCGCGAGATGGTCGAGCTTCAGGAACACGGGGCCGTTGCCGCTTTGCAGTTCCTGATGGAACTCCCACATCATCTGGACGCTCCAGTAATCGCATTCGATGAAGCGCTCGCCCTTGCCGTTTGCGGTGAAGCCGCCGAGCGGGCCCGTCACGTATGCGCACGCGGGGCCGTTGTAGTCCTTGATCAGCGGATTGATCTGGAAGCATTCGAGATTCGCGAGCGCGGCGCCCGCGTGATAGGCCATCGCGTAGCCGTCGCCCGCGTTGGTCGGATTCTCGTACGTGCCCATCAGGTAGCCCGACGCCGGCAGCCCGAGCCGGCCGGCCGCGCCGCAGCAGAGAATCACGGCCTTCGCGCGGATCACGTGGAACTCCGCGGTGCGGCAATCGAAGCCGAGCACGCCGCTCGCATGGCCGTGCGCATCGGTCAGCACGCGCGTCGCGACGATCCGGTTCGTGATCGCGATGCGTGCGCGCTTCAGTTGCCGGTACAGCACCTTCTTGACGTCGTGTCCTTCCGGCATCGGCAGCACGTACGAGCCCATGTGATGGACCTTCTTCACCGCATAGTCGCCGGTGCCGTCCTTCTCGAACTTCACGCCCCAGCGGTCGAGCTGTTCGATCGTCGCGAAGCTGTGCGTCGCATACGCGTATACGGCTGCCTGGTCGACGATGCCGTCGTTGGCGATCGTGATCTCGCGTGTGTACTGCTCGGGCGTCGCATGCCCGGGGATCACCGCGTTGTTCAGCCCGTCCATCCCCATCGAGATCGCGCCGCTGCGCTTCACGTGGGCCTTTTCGAGCAGCAGCACGCGCAGGGACGGGGCGCGTTCCTTCGCCTTGATCGCCGCCATCGGGCCGGCCGTGCCGCCGCCGACCACGACGATGTCGTATTCGTGCACATGGGTATTCATCGCGGGTTCCTTGCAGGTTTGCGGGCCTTCTGCCGGTCGATGCGCAACCGGTACTGGAAGGCGTCGCCGCGGAAGTAGAGGTATTCGTAGTCGATCGGCGCGCCCGATGCGTCGTGCGTGAGGCGCTCGATGCGCAGCACGGGGCTGCTTTCCTCGACGTGCAGCGCATCGACGATCTCGTCGTCGGCGAGGATCGCGCCGATCGACACGTCGGCATGACCGAGCGGGATGCCGCAGTCGTTTTCCAGGATCAGGAAGATGTCGCGGGTCGCGAGATCGGCACCCGCGAGGCGCTTGCCGAGCGCTTCGTGCACCCAGGTCTGCTCGAGCGACACGGGCTCGCGGTTCAGCAGCCGCACGCGATGGATCTCGACGAGCGGCGCGCCTTCCGGCACGTTCAGCTTCGTCGCGAGATGGCGATCGGCCTTCACGGTGCGAAAGCTGCGCAACTGGTTGACGATCTCATAGCCCATCGACGACATCGCCTCGGCGAACCCCTGCAGCGACGTCACGTTCTGGAACGCCTTCGGCTTCGACACGAACGTGCCCTTGCCGTGCAGCTTGAACAGCAGGCCTTCCTTCTGCAGGTCGCCGAGCGCCTGGCGCACCGTGATGCGGCTGACGTCGAACATCGCGCAGAGTTCGTGCTCGGATGGCATCCGGCTGTGCGGCGCATAGGTGCCGTCGAGAATGCGCGCGCGCAGCGTGTCCTTGATCTGCATGTAGAGCGGGGCCGCCGACAGCGGCACGACGTTGGTTGGAGGCATCGGTCAACTTGTTATGACAAGATGGTTCGAGTGTAGCCAGCGCGATCGTGCGTCCAAACCAACCATTTCTGATTTCGACTTTCCGAATCCGGAAAAGCAGGACGGTAGGCGGTGGGCCGGACGGGCGCTCCGGTGGCATTCGGTGTTCGAACGATCCGCCCCTCGCCAGCCGCGCGGATCGGCCGACAATCAAAAAAATTCGCCGGCGTGTGCGCCGCACATGTCGATTTCCCGATCGTCGCCCGTCGTATCGATGTCGACCGGGCTCGCGACAGCGTCGATGCGGCAGCTGGACCTGCCGCCGCGCAGCGCGGCGGGAGCCCGGTTCCGAGGGTTGCGGAAACGAGAAAGGGGACGCCAGATGCCGGATTCCCGATACCGCTGGGTGATCGTCGCCGCGGGCGGCCTGATGGGCTGCATCGCGATCGGCGCGATGTTTTCGCTGCCGGTGTTTCTGCGCGCGATTGCGCGCGACACGGGCTGGTCGATGACCGGTATTTCCGGCGCGATGACGCTCGGCTTCATCGCGATGGCCTTCGCGAGCATGGGGTGGGGCAGCCTGTCGGACCGTATCGGTACGCGCGCGGTCGTCATGACGGGCGCCGTGCTGCTGTCGGAGCCTCGCGCTGGCGAGCCGAGCGCCGTCGCTGCTCGCGTTCCAGCTGACCTTCGGCCTTGCCGTCGGCAGCGCGACGGCCGCGGTGTTCGCGCCGATGATGGCGTGCGTGACGGGCTGGTTCGACACGCACCGCAGCCTGGCGGTGTCGCTCGTGTCGGCCGGCATGGGGATGGCGCCGATGACGATGTCGCCGCTGGCCGCATGGCTCGTATCGACGCACGACTGGCGCACGTCGATGCTGCTGGTCGCCGCGCTGGCGGCCGTCGTGATGATTCCGGCGTCGCTGCTGGTGCGCCGCGCGCCCGCGCTCGACCGCGCACAGGCTGTGCCCGCGCCTGCCGGCGCGCCCGCGGCGATGTCGGTCGCGGACGCGCTGCGCTCGCCGCAGTTCATGGTGCTGCTGCTGACCAACTTCTTCTGCTGCGCGACGCACTCGGGCCCGATTTTCCATACGGTCAGCTACGCGGTGACGTGCGGGATCCTGCTGATCGTCGCGGTGTCGATCTACAGCGTCGAAGGGCTCGCGGGCATGGGCGGCCGGATCGTGTTCGGGCTCCTCGGCGACCGTGTCGGCGCGAAGCGCATGCTGGTGGCCGGGCTGCTCGCGCAGGCGCTGGGCGCGCTCGGCTACTACTTCGTGCGCACGCTCGACGGGTTCTACGCGGTCGCGACGCTGTTCGGCTTCATCTATGCAGGCGTGATGCCGCTGTATTCGGTGCTCGCGCGCGAGAACTTCCCGCTGCGGATGATCGGCACCGTGATCGGCGGCTGCGCGATGGCCGGCAGCCTTGGCATGGCCGCGGGGCCAGTTGCCGGCGGCCTGATCGTCGATACGTTCGGCAGTTACGGCTGGCTGTACCTCGGTTCGTTCGCGATCGGTCTCGGCGCGTTCCTGATCGCGACGATGTTCCGCCCGTTTGCGAAAGCGCGGCCGGAAACGATGGCCGCGTGACCCGGTAACGGAAGACGGGCGCCTTCCGTTTCGCCGGATTGGCGACGCCCGGAACGTATCGACGCAGATAAAAAACAGGGCCGGACACCGCCTGCATTTGCCGGTGTCCGGACGGCGCTTCGCCCGCTGCGGCGCAGCAGACCGGCAACAGGCGCCGATCGGCGCGCATGCGTCACGATTCGGCCCCTAAAAGCACAATATCGAGCATGTATTCGAAGGGCCTGTCATACCCGCGTCACCCTGCTAGAATTCGGCCTGCCGCATTGTTCCCATTGACTGATGAGATTGCTTGACGCCCTGGTCGAACAACGTATTGCCGCCGCCGCCGCGCGGGGCGAGTTCGACGATTTGCCGGGTACCGGCGCGCCGCAGGCGCTGGATGACGACCTGCTCGTGCCCGAGGAGGTGCGGGTGGCCAACCGTATCCTGAAGAACGCGGGCTTCGTGCCGCCGGCCGTCGAGCAATTGCGCGCGCTGCGCAACCTGCATGACGAAGTGCAGGCGGTCAGCGACCGCGCCGCGCGCTGCCGGCTGCAGGCGAAGATCCTGGCGCTCGATATGGCGCTCGAATCGCTGCGCGGCGGCCCGATGGTGATGCCGCGCGACTACTGCCGTCGCATCGCGGAACGCCTGTGCGAGCGCGGGCTCGACGATGCGCCCGCCGAAGCGGGGCCGATGTGACGTCCGACGCGCTGCACGACGCAGCCCGATCGGTGGCCGACGCGGCCGCTGAACCCGCCGCCCGGTCTCCTGCTCCCGAAACCGCACCCGTATCGGCGCGCGACCTGCATTTCATGCGGCTCGCGCAGGCCGCCGCGGAAGAGGCGCGCGCGGCCGGTGAAGTGCCGGTCGGCGCGGTGCTCGTGCGCGGCGACGAAGTGATCGCACGCGGCTTCAACCATCCGATCGGCGGGCACGACCCGTCGGCCCATGCGGAAATGGCGGCGCTGCGCATGGCCGCGCAAAATCTGCAGAATTACCGGATGCCCGGCTGCGAGCTGTACGTGACGCTCGAGCCATGCCTGATGTGCGCGGGTGCGATCATGCATGCGCGCATCGCGCGGGTCGTCTACGGCGCCGCCGATCCGAAGACGGGGGCGTGCGGCAGCGTGATCGACGCATTCGCGAATCCGCAGCTCAACCACCATACCGAAGTGACCGGCGGCGTGCTCGCCGACGAGTGCGGCGCCGCGCTGAAGTCGTTCTTCGCCGAGCGCCGTCGCGCGTTGCGCGAAGCACGGCTGGCTCGCGACGCCGAATCCGGCGCGTCATAGTCGCGCCGGCCGCGCCTGTCGCTCCGGGTGCGCACGGTTGCCTGAACCGAAGACGGTTCGGACCCTCTAAGCAGGTTTGACGACCCGACACCTTTCGCCATGTCCTTCCAGCCCGCCGCGTCCTACACCATCCGCCTGCTGGCGCCATCCGGTTATCCGCACGATCCCGACGCGATCAATCGCGCGCTCGAACGCCTCAGCATCGCGCAACAGCGCATCGAGAACGTCGAAGCGACGCAGCGGCGCTTCCAGCGTTTCGGCGGCACCGACGGCGAGCGGGCAGGCGACCTGAACCGTCTCGCCGATCCCGAGCGGCCGCTGCCGGACATCGCGCTCGCGGTGCGCGGCGGCTACGGTGCCGCGCGGATCCTGCACGGGCTCGACTATCGCGGGCTCGAGCGCAGGCTGCGCGACCAGCCCGTCGCGCTCGTCGGCCACAGCGATTTCACGGCGATCCAGCTCGCGCTGTACGCGAAGGCACGCATCAAGACGTTCGGCGGCCCGATGCTGTCCGCCGACTTCGGCGCGCAGACGCCGAGCGATTTCACGATGCAGCACTTCTGGCAGACGCTGACGCAGCCGAGCACGACGATCATCGCCGAGGCACCGCAGGTGCAGACCGTGAACGTGACGGGCACGCTGTGGGGCGGCAATCTCGCGATCCTCACGTCGCTCATCGGCACGCCGTACATGCCCGACGTCGAGGGCGGCATCCTGTTCATCGAGGATGTCAACGAACAGCCGTTCCGGATCGAGCGGATGATCTATCAACTGCACCTGTCGGGGCTGCTCGCGTGCCAGCAGGCACTCGTGCTCGGCCAGTTCACCGGCGCGCAGCCGTTCGAATACGACAACGGCTACGACATGCAGGCGATGATCGACCAGGTGCGCGAGGTGGTCGGCATTCCGGTTGTCACGGGGCTGCAGTTCGGCCACGTGCCCGACCTGCTGACGCTGCCGTTCGGTGCGCAGGCGCAGCTGGTCGCGAATGCGCATGGGTTCCGGCTCACGCTGTCGGACTATCCGCACCTCGGCTGATGCGGACGCGGTCGATCGAAAGGCGGGTCTTCCGCCTTTTTCTTTATGCAAGTGTGCAACTAACGGTCAAATATTTCGGCTGACGCCGACAGAAGCGTCACGGGATTTTGCACCAGTTTTGTCAACAAAATGGCTGGGACGGTATACGACGAAACGGCCTCTGTCATGGCGTTCAGGCTTGATGTGCATGGATTTCGCGCATCCTGCACCGATTGGGGTCGCGTCCGTGCACGCCGATTGTGCGAAATTCCGGAAAAGAATTGTTGACAATCTTTATGTCCATCCTACGATGAGGACCATCACACGATGCAGATCATGAACGAGCCCGATTCCCACCCGTCCGGTGCAGCCAGTCCCGAAGCGATCGCCGAGCGGATCCGCACGGCGATTCTCGAGCATCGGCTCGCGCCCGGCGCGAAGCTGACGGAGGCGCAGCTCTGCGACGTGTTCGGCGTGAAGCGCGGGACGATTCGCCAGGCGCTCGCGCAGCTCGCGACCGACAAGCTGGTCGAACTCGAGCCGAACCGCGGTGCGTTCGTCGCGAGCCCGACGCTGCAGGACGTGCACGAGGTGTTCGAGATGCGCCGGATCATCGAGCTCGCCGTGGTCGAGCGGCTCGCGACCGGGCCCGGAGCGAAGCGGCTGAAGGGCGTTGCCGCGCTGATCGACAAGGAACGCAAGGCGTTCGAGCGGCACGACTTCGCGGCATGGATCCGGCTGTCGGGCGAATTCCACACGGCGCTCGCCACGCTGATGGGCAATGCGACGCTCAGCGAGTGCCTCGAAGGGCTCGTCGCACGCTCGACGCTGATGTCGGCGCTGTACGAATCGCACGGGCGCAGCCCGTGTTCGTGCGATGACCACGACGAGATCCTCGCCGCGCTGGAGGCGGGCGATCCGAAGCGGGCGGTGACGCTGATGGCGCACCACCTGCAGCATGTCGAACTGAAGATGCTGGACCGGCCCGCGCAAGGGCAGGTCGATTTGCGCGAAGTGTTCGGCGGCGCCTGAGCGGCGACGCGAACCCGGCCGCGCGCCACAGAACGAGAGCAATGCAGGCCTGCGGTGTCCGCCGCGGGCCGCTGGTCCGACTCCGGGCGACGATCCGGAGCGATATCGATGACGGTGGAGCGGCCGGCCGGCCGCGTCAAGGAGAAGTCATGGCTCAGTTCAGTGTGGCGCACGACAGCGCCTATCCGGCGGAAGAAGGCGGCGAGGGCGGCGATCCGACGCTGCCGGGCGGTTACAGCGAACGTCTGTACAACGAAGATTTGGCACCCCTGAAGAATCAGACATGGGGCTCTTACAACATCTTCGCGTTCTGGATGTCGGACGTGCACAGCGTCGGCGGCTACGTGTTCGCGGGCAGCCTGTTCGCGCTCGGGCTGACGAGCTGGCAGGTGCTGATCGCGCTGATCGTCGGGATCGGCATCGTGAACCTGCTGTGCAACCTGATCGCGCGGCCGAGCCAGCAGATCGGCGTGCCGTATCCGGTCGCGTGCCGCGCGACGTTCGGCGTGCTCGGCGCGAACGTGCCGGCCGTGATCCGCGGGCTGATCGCGATCGCGTGGTACGGCATCCAGACCTACCTCGCATCGAGCGCGCTGGTGATCGTCGTGCTGAAGTTCTTCCCGCAATGGCTGCCGTATGCGGACGTCCATCGCTACGGCTTCCTCGGGCTGTCCGCGGTCGGCTGGGCCGGGTTCATGCTGCTGTGGGTGCTGCAGGCGTTCGTGTTCTGGAACGGGATGGAGACGATCAAGAAGTTCATCGACTTCGCGGGCCCGGCCGTCTATGTCGTGATGTTTATCCTCGCCGGCTACATGGTGTGGCGCGCGGGCTGGCGCAACATCGGCATCAACCTCGGCGGCGTCAAGTATCACGGCGCGCAAGTGATCCCGGTGATGATCACGGCGGTGTCGCTGGTCGTGTCGTACTTCTCCGGGCCGATGCTGAACTTCGGCGATTTCTCGCGCTACTGCCGTTCGTTCGGCGAAGTGAAGCGCGGCAATTTCTGGGGGCTGCCCGTCAACTTCCTCGCGTTCTCGCTCGTCACGGTGATCACGACGGCCGCGACCCTGCCGGTGTTCGGCGAACTCATCACCGATCCCGTGGAGACGGTCGGCCGCATCGATCATCCGACCGCGGTGATCCTCGGCGCGCTGACGTTCACGATCGCGACGATCGGCATCAACATCGTCGCGAACTTCGTGTCGCCCGCGTTCGACTTCTCGAACGTCGCGCCGCGCCTGATCAGCTGGCGCGCGGGCGGGATGCTCGCGGCCGTCGCGTCGATCTTCATCACGCCGTGGAACCTGTTCAACAACCCGGCCGTGATCCACTACACGCTCGACGTGCTCGGCGCGTTCATCGGCCCGCTGTACGGCGTGCTGATCGCCGACTTCTATCTCGTCAAGCGCGGCCGGCTCGTTCGCGACGACCTGTACACGATGTCGGAAAGCGGCACGTACTGGTACACGGGCGGCGTGAACCGTCGTGCGCTCGCCGCGCTGCTGCCGGCAGCGGTGATCGCGGTCGTCTGCGTGATGGTGCCGGGCTGGCAGGGCGTCGCGAACTTCTCGTGGTTCATCGGCGCGGGGCTCGGCTTCGTGTTCTACCGGTTGCTCGTGAGCACGAAGGCGTGAGGAGCATGCGATGAAGATCCGGCTGATCAATCCGAATACGACGCAGCGGATGACCGACGCGATGGGCCGCTGCGCGCGCGACGTCGCGGCCGCCGGCACGGAGATCGTCGCGGTGAGCCCGCCGATGGGGCCGCCGTCGATCGAAGGGTATTACGACGAGGCGCTCGCGACGCCCGGGCTGCTCGCCGAGATCGCGCAGGGCGAGCGCGACGGCTGCGACGCGTACGTGATCGCGTGCTTCGGCGATCCCGGCCTCTACGCGGCGCGCGAGCTTGCGCGCGGGCCGGTGATCGGCATCGCCGAGGCCGCGATGCATGCGGCGAGCGTGCTCGCGCCCGGCTTCTCGGTCGTCACGACGCTCGCGCGCACCTGCGGGATGGCATGGCACCTGGCCGAACGCTACGGAATGAAGCGGTTCTGCCGCAACGTGCGTGCGACCGACGTCGCGGTGCTCGAACTCGACCGGCCGGGCTCGGCCGCACGCCGGATCATCGTCGACGAATGCCGGCGCGCGCTCGATGAGGGCGGTGCGGACGCGATCGTGCTCGGCTGCGCGGGGATGGCCGAATTCGCGCACGAGATCGAGCAGCAGATCGGCGCGCCGGTGGTCGAGGGCGTTACGGCGGCCGTCAAGTGGGCCGAGGCGCTCGTTGCGCTGCGCCTCGCGACCGCGAAGCGCGGCGACTACGCGCGGCCGCTGCCGAAGCGCTACGACGGCGCATTCGCCCGCTTCAGCCCGCCGGACGGGGATGCGGCGGAACCCGTCCCGAATTTGCCGCAATCGCACATACACACCGTCTGACATGCACTATCTGCGCCGCTGTATGGGCGCGTATGGACGTTTTCGCTACACTGGGCCGTCATCGCATCGGCTCGCGCGGCCGCCCTGCGGCACCCGCGCGGTCGATGCGAACCCATTACTCCAGCGAACTTTCGCCGCACTTCGAACCATGTCACTCGATCCCAACTATCCTCGCGACCTGATCGGCTACGGCCGCCATCCCGTGCAGGCGAACTGGCCGGGGCGCGCCCGCGTCGCCGTGCAATTCGTGCTGAACTACGAAGAAGGCGGCGAGAACTGCGTGCTGCACGGCGATCCGGGCTCCGAGCAGTTCCTGTCCGAAATCGTCGGCGCGGCCGCGTATCCGGACCGCCACATGAGCATGGAGTCGATCTACGAATACGGTTCGCGGGCCGGCGTGTGGCGCATCCTGCGCGAATTCGAGAAGCGCGGGATGCCGCTGACGGTATTCGGCGTCGGCATGGCGATCGAGCGTCACCCGGAGCTCGCGCGCGCGTTCGTCGAGCTCGGCCATGAGATCGCGTGCCACGGCTGGCGCTGGATCCATTACCAGAGCATGACGCCCGAACTCGAGGCCGAACACATGCGTCTCGGGATGGAGGCGATCGAGCGCGTGACGGGCGAGCGCCCGCTCGGCTGGTATACCGGCCGCGACAGCCCCAATACGCACCGCCTGGTCGCGGAATACGGCGGCTTCCTGTACGACTCCGACAACTACGGCGACGACCTGCCGTTCTGGATGGACGTCGCCGTGTCGGGCGGCGGCACGTCGCCGCAACTGATCGTCCCGTACACGCTCGACACGAACGACATGCGCTTCGCGACGCCGCAGGGCTTCAACACCGGCGATCATTTCTTCGACTATCTGCGCGACGCGTTCGACGTGCTGTATGCGGAGGGCGACGAGGCGCCGAAGATGCTGTCGATCGGCATGCACTGCCGGCTGCTCGGCCGGCCGGGCCGGTTCCGCGGGCTGCAGCGGTTCCTCGATCACATCGAGAAGCACGATCGCGTATGGGTGACGCGCCGTGTCGATATCGCGCGCCACTGGCGTGAACATCATCCGTATCGGCCCGGTCATCGAAACGAAGGGAAAGCATGAAGGCGATGCGTTACACGTTGAGTCAACTGAACACGATGGCGCCGAGCGCATTCGTCGCGGCGCTATCGGGGATTTTCGAACATTCGCCGTGGGTGGCCGAGGTTGCCGCGGGCGAGCGGCCGTTCGCGAGCATCGACGCGCTGCACAAGACGATGTCGGGCGCGGTGGAAACGGGCGGCGAAGCGCGTCAGCTCGCGCTGATCAACGCTCACCCGGAGCTGGCCGGCAAGGCTGCCGTGCGCGGCGAACTGACGGCCGAGTCGACGCGCGAGCAGAGCGGCGCGGGCCTCGACCAGTGCACGCAGGAAGAGTTCGACAAGCTGCTGACGCTGAACCGCACGTATCGCGAGAAGTTCGGCTTCCCGTTCATCCTCGCCGTGCGCGGCTATGACCGGCACGGCATCATCGCGAACTTCGAGTCGCGCGTGAATCATTCGCGCACCGAGGAACTGCGCGCGAGCCTCGACCAGATCTACCGGATCGCGCGCTTCCGCCTCGACGACCTGATCGACGCCTGACACCGCAATACGGCCTGCTGCGTCGCGGCGGCCGGATCGCATCACTGAAACAAGGAAACATCATGGCTGTTCCGCTTCTCGATCCCAACGCACCCGAATTCACGCGGCGCTACGTGAATCTTGCCGACCCGCGTCTCGGTGCGCAGGCGCTCGAAGCCAGCGACGATTTCTTCGCGCCGAAGGACCGGATGCTGAACCCCGAGCCGGCCGTCTTCATTCCCGGCAAGTACGACGACCACGGCAAGTGGATGGATGGCTGGGAAACGCGCCGCAAGCGCACGACGGGCTACGACTGGTGCATCGTCAAGCTCGCGCGCCCGGGCGTGATCAAGGGCTTCGACATCGACACGAGCCATTTCACCGGCAATTTCCCTCCGGCCGCGTCGATCGAGGCCGCCTTCGTGGCCGACGGCGCGCCGACGCATGCGACCGAGTGGGTCGAGATCGTGCCGTCGACGACGCTGCAGGGCAACAGCCATCACTACGTCGAAGCGAGCGACGCACGCGCGTTCACGCACCTGCGTGTGAACATCTATCCGGACGGCGGCATTGCGCGCCTGCGCGTGTACGGCCAGCCGCAGCTCGACTGGGCCGGCGCGAGCGCAACCGAGCAGTTCGATCTCGCCGCGATGGAAAACGGAGGTTATGTCGTGGCCGCGAACAACCAGCACTTCGGCGTCGCGTCTAACCTGCTGCTGCCGGGCCGCGGCGTGAACATGGGCGACGGCTGGGAAACCCGCCGCCGCCGCGAGCCGGGCAACGACTGGGCGATCATCGCGCTCGCGCAGCCGGGCGTGATCCGCAAGATCGAAGTCGATACCGCGTTCTTCAAGGGCAACTACCCGGATCGCTGCTCGATCCAGGCTGCCTATGTGTCGGGCGGCACCGACAGCTCGCTGATCACGCAGTCGATGTTCTGGCCGGTGCTGCTCGGCGAACAGAAGCTGCAGATGGACAAGCAGCACTACTTCGAAACCGACATCGCGTCGCTCGGCCCCGTCACGCATGTGCGACTGAACATCATTCCGGACGGCGGCGTGTCGCGCCTGCGTCTGTGGGGGACACTCGACAAATGAAGACGCTTGTTATCGAACCGCTGACCAGGGAGGCGTTCGCGCCGTTCGGCGACGTGATCGAGACGGAAGGCGCGAAGCAGATCCCGATCAACCTCGGCACGACGATCCGTTTTCACGATCTCGCGAAAGTCGATGTGAGCGACGAAGACGGCCGCACGCTCGTCAACCTGTTTCGAGGCCAGCCGCGCACGCTGCCGTTCGAAGTGAAGATGCTCGAGCGGCACCCGCTCGGCAGCCAGGCATTCGTGCCGCTGAACGACCGGCCGTATCTCGTCGTCGTGGCGCCCGCGGGCGATCTCGACCCGGCGAAGATCCGCGCGTTCGTGACGAGCGGCTGGCAGGGCGTCAACTATGCGAAGGGCGTGTGGCATCACCCGCTGATCGCGCTCGGCGGCGTCAGCGATTTCATCGTCGTCGACCGGGGCGGCGACGGCCTGAACCTCAACGAGCAGGATCTGCAGGAATCGCTGTGGCTCACTGACGAGGCGCTGCACGCGCTGGCGGCCTGAGTCGCCGGCGTTTCCGCGCCAGCTTGTCGAAACCCGCGCAACTTGCGCGGTTTTTTTATGTGCGGCCGTTTATGCGCGATTCAGGTCGGCACAGCCTTGCCCGTGTCGCGCGAACCGCTGCCGCCGCGACGCCGGTTCGCGACCGGCGCATGCTGCGCCATCAGGTCGGCGATCCAGTCGACGAAGACGCGCAGCTTCGCGCTGACGTGCCGGTTCGGCGGGAACGCGACGTACATCGGCATCGGTTCGAGTTGCCACGCCTCGAACAGCGGCACCAGGTCGCCGCGCTCGCGATGCGCGACAGCCATGTAGTCGGGTAGCCACAGAATGCCCAGCCCGGCGAGGCCGGCCTCGAGGTATGCATTGCCGTCGTCGACGGCGAGCACGTAGCGCCCGCGCACGTCGACGCGCTCGCCGTCGCATTCCATCGCAAACGGCAGCGCCTTGCCGGTACGCGCCCACAGAAAACCGACGGTCCGATGATGCGTGTCTTCCAGTTCAGCCGGATGCGACGGCGTGCCGGCGCGCGCGAGATAGGCCGGCGACGCGTATACGCCGAGCCGCAGGTCGCCGACGCGACGCGCGACCAGCGAACGGTCGGCCGGTTCGCCGCCGCGCACGACGCAGTCGACGTTCTCGCCGATCACGTCCACCACGCGGTCGCTCACGCCCATGTCGAGCTGGATGTCCGGGTAGCGCGCATGGAACGCCGGCAGCGCGGGGATCAGGATCAGGCGCGCGAACGGGCTCGGTACGTCCACGCGCAGCCGCCCCCTGGGCGACGCGGACGCTGCGGACAGGCTCGTTTCGGCATCGTCCATGTCGGCCAGCAGCCGCACCACGCGCTCGTAGTACGCGGCGCCGTCGGCGGTGACGACGACCTTGCGCGTCGTGCGGTTGAACAGCTTCACGCGCAGCCGCGCTTCGAGCTGCTGCACCAGTTGCGTGACGGTGGTGCGGCTCATGTGCAGCGTCTCGGCCGCCTTCGTGAAGCTGCCGGCTTCCACTACGCGGGCGAACGCCTGCATTGCGTCGAATCGATCCATCGGGTCAGGGCTCCGCGTCGGTCGGAAATTGTTTGGGGCGCGCAAACAGTGTTGGACAGGGTTGCCGGTTTATCCGCCGGGCGACGGTCATTAAAGTGCCTTCATCGTTGATGCAGGGGCGGCTTCGCCCCACTGACTGATGGAGGTGTTGGATGGCAAAGCGTAGCGTAGTTTTTCCGCCCGGTCGCCAGGCGCTGTACGAGCGCAACCGCTATTCGCCGGCGCTGCGCTCGAACGGTTTCCTGTTCGTGTCGGGGCAGGTCGGCAGCCGCGACGACGGTTCGCCCGAGCCGGAGCTGGGCGCGCAGGTTCGCCGCGCGTTCGACAACCTGAACGCGGTGCTGCGTGCGGCCGGCTGCACGTTCGACGATGTCGTCGACGTGACGGTGTTCCTCGTCGACCCCGAAGCGACGTTCGAGCGGATCTGGGAGATCGTCCCCGAGTACTGGGGCGATGCGCCGCATCCGACGCTGACCGCCGTCGGCGTGACCTGGCTGTACGGCTTCCAGTTCGAGATCAAGGCGATCGCGCGGCTGCCGGAATTCGTCGACGGGTGAGGTGACCGGCAGCGCCCCCGCGTTCCGAGGCTGGCTTGCGGACGAAGTCGCGGCGGTGCGTGCATGGCGCCGTCATCGCGCGTGCTATCGTGCCCGCATCGCCACCGCACGACGTCCGGAGCTGGACGTGTTCCTCCGATGAGCCAACCTGAAAACGACCTCGCGATCCTGCTGCGCACGATGCAACCCGAACTGCATCCGGGCGCGTTCGCGTTTGTCTCGCTGCCGACCGATGCGGACGTATCGTTATCCGAAACAATCGCGACGTTACGCGAAGCGAAAGGGCTGACGGTCGTCGTCGGCGAGGAGGTGGCCGTGCGTCACGGCTGGCCCGTGCTGTTCCGCGCCGCGTGGATCACGCTGACCGTGCATTCCGATCTCGCGGCAGTCGGCCTCACCGCGGCGTTCGCGGGGGCGCTCGGCGCGGCCGGGATCAGTTGCAACGTGATGGCGGCCGCGTACCACGATCACATCTTCGTGCCGTTCGACGACGGCCCCCGCGCCCTCGAGGCGCTCGTCGCGCTGCAGCGCGACGCGATGCACGGCTAGCGCGTGGCGCATTCGGAACACGCAAAAAAAAACGGGCCCGTCACCGGGCCCGCGAACGGAGAGGATTGCGCCGGCAACCGGCGCACGGCGGCTTACTTGACCGCGCCGCCCTCGAACCAGGCGGCGAGCTTCGTCCGCTCGTCGTCGGTCATGTGCGTGACGTTGCCGATCGGCATCGCCTTCAGGCGCACGGCCTGTTCGTAGATGCGCTGCGCGTTCTTCGACACTTCGTCCGGCGTATCGAACAGCACGCCCGCGGGCGCGCTGCCCATCAGCGTCGGCTTCGACGAGTGGCACTCGACGCAGCGCTGCTGCAGGATCGGCATGATGTCGTTGATCACGATCTTCGGCGCGTTGGCGGCCTGCGCTTCCGGTGCGACCGGCTTCGGCATCGTCCACACCAGCGCGCCCGACAGCAGCGCGACGCCGCCGATCGGCAGGTACCACAGCTGCTTGCCGCGGTGACGCATCACGAAGAACTGGCGGATCAGCGCGCCGGCCAGCATGATCAGCACGAGCACGATCCAGTTGAACTTGTTCGTGTACGTCATCGCATAGTGGTTCGACAGCATCGCGAACACGACGGGCAGCGTGAAGTACGTGTTGTGCACCGAGCGCTGCTTGCCGCGCTTGCCGTAGATCGGGTTCGGCTCTTCGCCCTTGAGCATCTTGTCGACCATCTTGCGCTGGCCGGGGATGATCACGAAAAACACGTTCGCCGACATGATCGTCGCGAGCATCGCGCCGACGATCAGGTACGCGGCACGGCCCGAGAAGATGTGGCACGCGAGGTACGCTGCGACGACGACGTAGAGGCCGACGCAAATGCCGAGCACGCGGTCGTTGGTGCCGAGGATGCGGCACAGCGAGTCGTAGACGATCCAGCCGGCTGCGAGGAAGCCGAGCGCGGATGCGACGGCGACGACCGGGCCCATGTCGAGCACGCTCTTGTCGATCAGGTACGTGTTCGGCGCGAGCAGGTACAGCACGAAGAACAGCGAGAAGCCCGACAGCCAGGTCGTGTACGACGGCCACTTCGACCAGTGCAGGTCATCCGGCATTTCCGGCGGGGCGACCGTGTACTTCTGCATGTTGTAGAAGCCGCCGCCGTGGACGTGCCACAGTTCGCCGAATACCCCGCGCTTGCGCTGGTTCGGGTCGGTCGGCGGTTTCAGGCTGTTGTCGAGCGCGACGAAATAGAACGACTCGCCGATCCACGCGATGGCGACGATGACGTGCAGCCATCGCAGCGCGAGGTTCAGCCAGTCGGTGATGAAGCCTTCCATGAAACTCCTCCAGACTCAGATCGTTTGTCTTTGATGCGGGCGCCGATGCGTATGTCAGCTGCCGCGATAGGTGCTGTACGACCAAGGCGACACGAGCAGCGGCACGTGGTAGTGCGAGCCGGTGTCGGCGATGCCGAAGCGCAGCACGACGCGGTCGACGAAACGGGGTTCGGGCACCTTCACGCCGAGCGACGCGAAGTAGTCGCCGGCATGGAACACGAGTTCGTATTCGCCGGCGGCGAGCGCGGCGCCTTCGAGCAGGGGTTCGTCGCAGCGGCCGTCGCTATTGGTCAGCACGGTCTTGATCGCGCGGCGCGATTCGCCGTCCAGCGCGTAGAGGTCGACCTTGATTGCGGCGCCGGGACGACCGTGCGCCGTATCGAGTACGTGGGTAGTGAGCTTTCCCATTCGTTGAGTCCTTGTGTGAATGCGAGGTTCGGCGGCGACTCGATCCATTGACTGTGCGGCGGATCGAGGCTCCACGTCACGTGGCTACATACCCGTCGGCGAGGTGAAGCGAGCGCCGTGCAGGCATTGTAAAAAGGTTCCCTGCGCAAATACGGGCGCGATATCAAAGATAATGCGCCGCGCATAAGCGGCTGTCGACGGCACGCCGACAGGGCTTCCAGCGGGCGTTTCGGGCATCCGGCGGCAGGACGGACCAAGCGCGCGCGGCGTACCATATCGGAACCGTGAAGTGCGGTATTCGGGGTCGCGCATTGTGCGCCGCGCGTGCTTGGGCGATCCTCCCGCCGTGCGCGTCGGCCTGTGGCCCGCGCGTACCCCGAAGACGGCGAGCACGCCGGGTAACCGGGCCAGGGCGTTCGAACGGACGCAGGCACCGGGGCGTGCCGCGATTCAGCGTTCGAACGGCTTTGTGACCGCCCCCAGGATCAGCCCCTGGGAGCAGACCGACGCGGAGAACGCATGAACCTCGAGCAGCACGCCGGCGCACGCGCGCCGAACCCATCCCCATCCCGCCCGAAAACCCTGCTGGTCAAGCACGCCGACGTGCTCGTGACCATGGACGACACGCGCCGCGAATTGCGCGACGCGGGGCTCTACATCGAAGACAACCGGATCGTCGCGGTCGGCCCGACCGACGAGCTGCCCGACACGGCCGACGAAGTGCTCGACCTGCGCGGCCACCTCGTGATCCCGGGGCTCGTGAACACGCACCACCACATGTACCAGAGCCTCACGCGCGCGGTGCCGGCCGCGCAGAACGCCGAGCTGTTCGGCTGGCTCACGAACCTGTACCGGATCTGGGCGCACCTGACGCCCGAGATGATCGAGGTGTCGACGCTCACTGCGATGGCCGAGCTGCTGCAGTCGGGCTGCACGACGTCGAGCGACCACCTGTACATCTACCCGAACGGCAGCCGGCTCGACGACAGCATCGGCGCCGCGCAGCGAATCGGCATGCGCTTTCACGCGAGCCGCGGCGCGATGAGCGTCGGCCAGCGCGATGGCGGGCTGCCGCCCGATTCGGTCGTCGAGCGCGAACCCGATATCCTGCGCGACACGCAGCGCCTGATCGAGACCTATCACGACGAAGGCCGCTACGCGATGCTGCGCGTGGTGGTCGCGCCATGCTCGCCGTTTTCGGTGAGCCGCGACCTGATGCGCGACGCGGCCGTGCTCGCGCGCGAGTACGGCGTGTCGCTGCACACGCACCTGGCGGAGAACGTCAACGATATCGCATACAGCCGCGAGAAGTTCGGGATGACACCCGCCGAATATGCGGAAGATCTCGGCTGGGTCGGCCACGACGTATGGCATGCGCACTGCGTGCAGCTCGACGATGCGGGCATCGGACTGTTCGCGCGCACCGGCACGGGCGTCGCGCACTGTCCGTGCTCGAACATGCGGCTCGCGTCGGGTATCGCGCCGGTGAAGAAGATGCGTCTCGCGGGCGTGCCGGTCGGTCTCGGCGTCGACGGCTCCGCGTCGAACGACGGCGCGCAGATGGTCGGGGAAGTGCGACAGGCGCTGCTGCTGCAGCGGGTCGGTTTCGGGCCCGATGCGATGACCGCGCGCGAAGCGCTCGAGATCGCGACGCTCGGCGGCGCGAAGGTGCTGAACCGCGACGATATCGGCGCGTTGAAGCCCGGCATGGCCGCGGACTTCGCGGCGTTCGACCTGCGTCAGCCGCTGTTCGCGGGGGCGCTGCACGATCCGGTCGCGGCGCTCGTGTTCTGCGCGCCGTCGCAGACGGCGTACACGGTGGTGAACGGGAAGGTGGTGGTGCGGGAAGGGCGGTTGGCGACGCTCGATCTGCCGCCCGTCATCGAGCGCCATAACGCGCTCGCGCATGCATTGGTCGACGCATCGCGCTGAACGAAGCCTGAAGCGATACGGCGGCCGCCTTGCCGGGCGTGCCGCCAGCTGCTGGCCGTCACCGCGCCGCGACGGCGCGGGCGGCGTGTGCCGTTACGCCTCGATCAGCGTGCGGGTGGCTTCGGCAACGAGGCTGCGCAGCCAGCGCACTTCGTCGGAGTAGTGGCAGCGCTCGTGCCACAGCTGGTAGTACTGCATCGGCGGGAAGTCGAGCGGCGCCGGCACGACCGACAGCGGCAGGAACTTCGCGTAGTGATCGGCGAACAGGCGCGTGGTCGTGAAGATCAGGTCGGACTTCACGAGCACGTACGGCGCGAGGTTGAAGTACGGCAGCGTGACGACCACGTGGCGCTTGAGCCGTTCGCGCGCAAGATGCACGTCGATCGCGCCGCGCTGGCCGACCGAGTACGGCGTCGGCGCGAGATGCGGCGCGTTCAGGTACTGGTCGAGCGTGAGCCCGCCGCGCTTCGCGAACGGGTGCGTGTTGCTCATCAGGCAGACGATCTCGTCGACGAACAGGTTCGACAGGTGCAGCTGCTCGGGCGGTTCGGGCCAGTTGCCGACGACGATGTCGAGCTTGCCGTCTTCCAGCGCGAGTTCGTAGTCGAACGCGGGGCCGAGCGAGTGAAACTCGAGCGTTGCGTTCGGCGCGGCCAGGCGGAAGCGCTCGACGACGGTCGGCACGAACAGCACGTTCAGGTAGTCGGGGCAGCCGATCCGGTAGCAGCGGATTGACGTGGCCGGGTCGAAGTTGTGCTGCTGGAACTTGATGCGCTCGATTTCACGCAGCGCATTCTGCACGGGCTCGAGCAGACGCAGCCCGTATTCGGTCGGCACCATGCCGGATTTGCCGCGCACCAGCAGCGGATCGCCGGTAATGTCGCGCAGGCGCCGCAGCGCGGCGCTGATCGCCGGTTGCGACTGGTTCAGTTTGACGGCCGCGCGCGTGACGCTGCGCTCCATCAACAAGGTGTGCAAGACGCGCAAGAGGTACGTGTCGATCGCCTCGCGTTGCTGACTCATGATTTCTCCGGGTTATATGTCCAGGCTGATCGAGGGGTACTGTGGGTATATCGTTTTTAATATGAACGAAAATCAGCGTCAAGAGATGGATACCCGCAGGCACCCGCCGGCCGGGCCGCGACAAGGGGCCTGAACGGGGACGCGGGGCGCGCGGCGCCGCGCGGATACGCGTTGCGCGTATTCGGATCGCGGCGCGGCGTGTGATGCGGCGGCTGCGTCAGTCGTCGATGCGCATGCCGACCTTCAGCGTGACCTGCCAGTGAACGACCTGGTCGCCTTCGATGTGGCCGCGCGTTTCGGTCACCTGGAACCAGTGCAGGTTGTGCAGCGTCTTGCCGGCCTTCGAGATCGCGTTGCGGATGGCGTCGTCGCTCGATTGCTGCGACGAACCGGTCAGTTCGATCAGCTTGTACACGTGGTCGCTCATGATGCGCTCCCTGGGATATCGGTCTATATCGCCGGTGCAAGCTGCGGTCCCGAGGCGGCGCCGCGCGTGCCCGGCTTCTTGAGTGATAGGTATGATGGGCGGCAAGTGCAACCCATATCGGAGACGAGGAACATCGTGGAAGTCGGATTTTGCGGACCGGGATTGATGGGCGCGCCGATGATTCGGCATTTGCTGGCGGCCGGGCACCGGGTCAGCGTGTGGAATCGCTCGCGCGACAAGGCCGAGGCGCTCGTGAAGGACGGCGCGCAGGTGGTCGGCACGCCGCGCGAACTGGCGGAACGCGTCGATACGGTATTCGTCTGTGTGCTCGACGGGCGCGCGGTCGGCGACGTCGTGTTCGGCGAGCACGGGCTGCTTTCCGGTGACGCGGCGGCGCGCCGCTTGCGGCGCATCGTCGATCATTCGAGCATTCCGCCTGCCGCGACGCGCGACTACGCGGCGCGCGCGGCCGCGCTCGGCGCCGGCTGGGTCGATGCGCCCGTGTCGGGCGGCGTGCCGGGCGCGCAGGCCGGCACGCTCGCGGTGATGGCCGGCGGCCGCGCGGCCGATCTCGACGCGGTGCGGCCGCTGATCGGCACGTACGCGTCGCGCATCACGCACATGGGCGACGCGGGCGCGGGCCAGACGGCGAAGCTGTGCAACCAGGCGATCGTCACCGCGACGGTGACCGCGATCGCCGAGGCCGTCGGCCTGGCGCAGGCGAGCGGCATCGACGCCGCGCGGCTGGCCGAGGCGCTGGCCGGCGGCTGGGCCGATTCGGTGCTGCTGCAGACGTTCGTGCCGCGCATGACGTCGGGTGGTCACGCGTCGATCGGCGCGCTCAGCACGTTCCAGAAGGACGTCGACGCGATCGCCGACGCGGCGCGCGACACGGGCGCGGTGATGCCCGTGTCGGCCACCGTGCAGCAGGTGCTGCGGCTCGGCGCCGCGCAGGGGCTCGCCGGCGCCGATTTCGCCGCGTTCATCGACATCGTGCGGCCCGGCAACGGGCGTCGGCAGGCGGTGTGACGAGCAAGCGGGGCGCGTGAATGGCAGATGGGCCGCCCGGAGGCGGCCCATCGAATGACTGGCGGTTCAGCCGAGGG
The DNA here is from genome assembly GCF_049805555.1 of Burkholderia sp. DN3021. Classification (NCBI taxonomy): domain Bacteria; kingdom Pseudomonadati; phylum Pseudomonadota; class Betaproteobacteria; order Burkholderiales; family Burkholderiaceae; genus Burkholderia; species Burkholderia sp. DN3021. The sequence continues at coordinate 31,857 of NZ_JBNCAB010000048.1, forward strand.
AGCGTGGTGTCGTGTCGCCGGCATTCTGGCGACCGAGCCCGCCGCGCAGGCTCGCTTTCGTGCCTGCACCAAACTCGGGCAGGATGCGCGCGCGTGCCCGGCTCGCGAATACCAGGAAGCCGAAGCCGTTCGCTTCGTACCAGTACCCGCCGTTCTCGAGGCCGTCCAGCGGCTGCTCGAGCGCGTTGGCGATCGATTCGATGCAGCGCTTGCGCAGCTCGGCGATGGCCGGATAGGGCGGCTGTGCGCCGCGCACGCTGCACAGGAGCACGTCGAGACCGGGCAGCACATGCGCGTAGAGGACGGGTTCGTCCTGCGCACGGGCGCGGGCAATCTTGGTGTCGAGCTGGGCGAAAGGTTTCGAGTGACGCAACACCGCAAGGAATGACTCCTGGCCATCCTGTTGGGCACGCCGACGTTTTTTCGGGAAGGACATAAACACTCGCCTCAAAAACAATTGCAAGAAATGCGGCACTTTCATGCGACCCACTCCCGGCTATGTACGCCGCATGTCGATCCTTTATAGCACACGAAAATGCTGCATTCGTGCAGTACGACGATCAATGTCTCCCGTCGACCTGCTCGCCCTGATCGACACAGCCAGCGTCTTGGCGCCCGTACTGTCGTTTAGTCTCCATCATAGACCCGCTTTCCCCGTGCGTGCATTCGCGCGTCACAAAAAAGTGAGATAGGCCGCAGGCGGCGGGCGGTGCACGGCACGCGCAATAAAAAGGCCCGCACGGGGCGGGCCTGGCAGGCGGGGCGATCGGCGATCAGCGCTGCTTGAGCGAATCGCGGATCTCGCGCAGCAGCACGGTGTCTTCTGGCGTCGCGGCCGGCGCGGCTTCGTCCGGCTTGCGCAGCTTGTTGATGAATTTCACCATCAGGAAAATGATGAACGCGAGGATGACGAAATTGATCGCCACCGTGATGAACGAGCCGTAGCCGAACGCGGCGACGCCGGCGGCCTGCAGGTCCTTGAACGAATCGGGATTACCCTTGAACGTCGGGGGGATGGTGCCGAGCAGAACGAACTTGTTCGAGAAATCCAGGCCGCCCGTCAGCAAGCCGATGACCGGCATGATGAGGTCTTTCACGACCGAGTCGACGATCTTCGAGAAGGCGCCGCCGATGATCACGCCGACGGCGAGATCCATCACGTTGCCCTTGACGGCGAACTCCTTGAATTCCTTGATAATGCTCATGAGCGGCTTTCTCCTGGTTGGTGCGAGGGGAGGCGAGCCGCGACGCGCAGGTTCGCATTGCGTCGAATGAGGGTCGGTGGCACGCCGATGGCCGCATGATAGCGAACGCTCCCCATTGCCGGTAGTCCATCTTGAAATGATTGACAAATCCGCGCGTCGGCGCGGCCGGTCGTGCAGGGGAGCGTGGCGTGCATTGCAGCGCGTCGACGCGCTGCGGGAGGTCAGGTGTTGTCGTCCGTCCAGCCGTCGTCGTTGCTGCCGAGATCGACGTTGCCGTTGCCGCTGCTGCCGTCGCTCCAGTTCGACGCGTCGCCGTGGCCGAGGTCGAAGCCCGGGTCGGCATCCTGCCGGCGGCGCTCGCCGTCGACGATCACGTCGCGTTCGACCACGCGCTCGCGGCCGCCGGACATCGCCTCGCCGAGCAGCACGCCGGTCAGCAGCCCGCCCATTCCGCCGCCGAAACCGCCGCCGCCTTGCTGGATCACGACAGGCGGCTGCTGTTGCGGGTAGGGCTGCTGCGGATACGGCTGGCCCTGCGCGCCCGTCATGCGATCGGCTTCCTGCGCGTATACGGAGCCGCTGCCGTTCGCCGGCGGCGCGGGTTGCGCGGCCGGATCGGGTCGGCCTTCGACGCGTGCCTTCACGCTCGCATGACGCTGTTCGAGTTCGTCGACCTGATACGGCGGCACCGGATTCTTGCCGTTCGCCAGCGCCTCGACGAGCGTGCGCGCGTCGGTCTCGATCGCTTCGAGTTCGCCCGTCAGCGCCGCGGCGCCGGGCGCCGTCGACAGCTTCGCGTCGAGTTTCAGCGGACGGATGTCGTTCAGTACGTCGGTCGCACGCTTGAGCTGCGTGCGGCGTTCGTCGTCGGCGCGGCTGTTGTCGGCCGTGCGTGCGCGCCGCAGCGTCCAGCGCAGCACCAGCGCGATCACCGCGACGATCAGCCCGAGGCCGATCCACATGCCGGTCGACGGGCCGTGTTTTTCGGCCGGCGCGACGGCGGGCGCGAGCGACGGCTGCAGCGTGCCGGCCTGTGTGGCCGATGGCGCGTTGCCGCTCACGCGTGCGGCGTCGGCGCGAATGCGCGACTCGGTCTGCGCGAAGCGCGACGCGTCGGTGAAGCGCAATTGCGGATCGAGCGACTTCGCACGCTGCAGTTGCGCGAGCGCGTCGGACGCGCGGCCTTCGCGGTCCAGCACCTGCGCATACAGGTAACGCGCGTGCGCGTTGTTCGGATGGGCGTCGATGACTTGCGACAGCTGCGTGTCGGCTTGTTGCCAGTTACGCTGCGCGATCGACTGCTCGACCTGCTGCAGCGACGGTACCGCAAACGCGGCGGACGACAGCAGCATCAGCGAGAGGCCGAGTGCGGCGAGAGATTTCTTCATGGTCGAACCGGGCGCTCGCGCCCGTCTCCTGACGATCGGTTCGCGCCGCGGGCCCGGACGGCCCGCGGCGCGGTTGCCCGCGTTTGCCGTTACTGCGCGGGCGTGTCGAGCTGCTTCTTCAGCGCGGCGAGGCGATCCTCGACCGACGGGCCCTTGTTCAGCGCGGCGAGCTTGTCGTCGAGCGCCTTGCCGCTCGACGTGTCGGCCGAATTGAGGCGCGCGTCCGAGCGTGCGTTCTGCAGCGCGACCTTGTCCTCGAGCTTCTGGAAATCCTCGGACAGGTTCTTGCCGCCGATGCCGCCCAGGGCGCTGGCCGCGACATCCTTCGCCTGCGCGATTTCCTGCTTGGCCTGCAGGATGTTCGAGCGCGCGTTCAGGTCGTTGCGGCGCTGGCGCATGTCGGCGATCTGCCCCTTCAGCTTGTCGACCGACGGCTCGAGCGTCGTCAGCTCGGCCGCGAGCGCGTCGCGCTCGGCTTCCGCGTTCGACTGCGCGGCCAGTGCCTCGCGTGCGAGCGCTTCGTCGCCGGACTGCAGCGCGCGCTTCGCGCCGTCTTCGTACTTCTTCACCTTGTCGTCGGCCGCATCGCGCTTGCTGCGCTGGGTCGCGACCTGTGCCTCGATCTCGATCAGCGAATTCTCGGCACGACCGATGCTGTCGTCGAGCTCCCGCACGATCTGCCGTGCGTCGCGCGACGGATCCTGTACCGAATCGGCCGCATCGTTCAGCAGGCCTTTGATCGTGCGCGAAACAGAGTCGAAAAGCGACATGAAATCCTCCGTGGTTGAAAGGCACCGCGTGACCGCGGCAATGCCCGCCGCGGGCCGGTTGCGACCCGCGTGAGCCGGCGGATATTACACCACCGGTTCACTTAAATACGGCTTAAACGCGTGAGTTCAAGCGGCTTGCGTATCGGGATGACAAACCTTTCGCGATTGAAAGAAAATCGGCCGCGCGCGCCATATTGCGTGTCCATGATAGGCCGAGGATGCCGACAATACGTTCCGCAAATCACGGCGTTGCGGGAATTTTTACAAAAAATCGCGAAGGCACCCGGTCGATTTCATTAAAATGCGCTGTCACGTCGCGGGAACGGATCGCCGCGCGGCGGGGTCTGTCGACGTGACAGTCGCATCTCGATGCACCGCTCTGATCCATCCGCTTGCATTTCCGCATGCGTCCGAGGGCGCCACGTACGCCCGCCATTCCGACATGCCAATTATCAAACGACCACCTTCTTCTTCCGACAGGAACGAACCCCACTACACGCTGCGCCGTTCGCCGTCCGGAGCCTATTACCCCGATGACGACGATCGCGACCATCGCAACGACGACCGCCGTGCACAGCGCAGCGGCGGCGGTGGCCGTCGCTCGTTCGGCTCGCGCGTCGCGCTGTGGTTCGTCGGCCTGTTCGTCACGCTGGCGATCGTCGGCGCGCTGATCGTCGGCTACGCGCTGGTCGTGATGGCGCCGCAACTGCCGTCGCTCGATGCGCTTACCAACTACCAGCCGAAGGTGCCGCTGCGCGTGTTCACGGCCGATCACGTGCTGATCGGCGAGTTCGGCGAGGAGCGCCGCAGCCTCGTGCGCTTCCAGGACATTCCGGACGTGATGAAGAAGGCCGTGCTCGCGATCGAGGACTACCGCTTCTACGAGCACGGCGGCGTCGATTTCGTCGGCATCCTGCGGGCGGGCGTCGCCGACCTGATGCACGGCGGCGCGCGCCAGGGCGCGAGCACGATCACGATGCAGGTCGCGCGCAACTTCTTCCTGTCGAGCGAGAAGACCTACACGCGCAAGATCTACGAGATGCTGCTCGCGTACAAGATCGAGAAGGCCCTGACGAAGGACCAGATCCTCGAGCTGTACATGAACCAGATCTATCTCGGCCAGCGCTCGTACGGCTTCGCGGCCGCCGCGCGGGTGTACTTCGGCAAGGACCTGAAGGACATCACGCTCGCGGAAGCGGCGATGCTCGCGGGGCTGCCGAAGGCGCCGTCCGCGTATAACCCGGTCGTGAATCCGAAGCGCGCGAAGGTGCGCCAGGAATACATCCTGAAGCGCATGCTCGAGGTCGGCTACATCACGCAGCCGCAGTACGACGCGGCCGTGAAGGAAGAGATCCACGTGCGCACGCCGGGCAACCAGTACGCGGTGCACGGCGAGTACGTCGCCGAGATGGTGCGGCAGATGATGTACCAGCAGTACAAGGACGAAACCTACACGCGCGGGCTGACCGTCACGACGACGATCAACTCGGCCGACCAGGAAGCCGCGTACCAGGCCGTGCGTCGCGGCATTCTCGACTACGAGCGCCGCCACGGCTATCGCGGGCCGGAAGCGTCGATCAACCTGCCCGCGGCCGGCGACGACCGCGACGAGGCGATCGACGATGCGCTCGCCGATCACCCGGACAACGGCGACCTGCAGTCGGCGGTCGTGCTGTCGGCCTCGCCGAACGCGGTCGAGGTGCAGTTCGTCGGCGGCGCGACGACGACGATCGGCCCGGCCGGGCTGCGCTTCGTGTCGGCCGCGCTCGGGCCCCGCGCGAACAACGCGCTGCGCATCAAGCCGGGCTCGATCGTGCGCGTGCTGAAGGACGGCAAGACGGGCTGGCAGGTCGTGCAGCTGCCGCAGGTCGAAGGCGCGCTCGTCGCGATCGCGCCGCAGGACGGCGCGATCCGCTCGCTCGTCGGCGGCTTCGACTTCAACAAGAGCAAGTTCAACCACGTGACGCAGGCATGGCGGCAGCCGGGCTCGTCGTTCAAGCCGTTCATCTATTCGGCATCGCTCGACAAGGGCCTCGGGCCGGCGACGATCATCAACGACGCGCCGCTGTACTTCCCGCCGAGCGTGCCGGGCGGCGCCGCGTGGGAGCCGAAGGACGACGACCAGCCGGACGGCCCGATGACGATGCGCACCGGCCTGCAGCGCTCGAAGAACCTCGTGTCGATCCGGATCCTCGCATCGATCGGCACGCAGTATGCGCAGCAGTACGTGACGCAGCGCTTCGGCTTCGATCCCGCGAAGACGCCGCCGTACCTGCCGATGGCGCTCGGCGCGGGCCTCGTGACGCCGCTGCAGCTCGCGACCGGCTACGCGGTGTTCGCGAACGGCGGCTACAAGGTCGATCCGTACCTGATCGCCGAAGTCGACGACGCGCGCGGCCAGGCACTGCAGAAGTCGCAACCGGTGATCGCGGGCAGCACCGCGCCGCGCACGATCGAAGGCCGCAACGCGTACGTGATGAACAGCCTGCTGCATACGGTCGCGACGGCCGGCACGGGTGCGGGCACCAACGCACTGGGCCGCAGCGACCTGCAGGGCAAGACGGGTACGACGAACGACGCGAAGGACGGCTGGTTCGCCGGCTACCAGCAGTCGCTCGTCGCGGTCGCGTGGATGGGCTTCGATCAGCCGAAGAGCCTGGGCAGCCGCGAATTCGGCGCGCAGCTTGCGCTGCCGATCTGGGTGAATTACATGCGCACCGCGCTGAACGGCGTGCCGGAGCAGCAGATGCCGATGCCGGATGGCCTGACCTCGCTCGACGGGGAGCTGTTCTACGCCGATCGCACGCCGGGCAACGGCTTCGTCGGGAACGTCGACATCAATCCGGCCGAGAATGCGATCAGCGCGAACGATGCACTCGGCTCGGCCGGCGCGGCAGGGCTCACGCCGCCGCCCGTCACGCCGCAGGAGAAGCAGCAGATCATGGACATGTTCGAGAACAAGTAAGCGGTACGCCGCTGTTCCGGCACGCGACGGGCGCCTTCGGGCGCCCGTTTTTTTTGCGCGTGGCCGGCAACGGGAGAAGCCGAATCAGAACGACGCGCAGGCCGGCACGAACGTGATGCCGACCGACTCCTGATGGAACCGCTCCGCGTACGCGTGCCGGATCGCGGCGAGCCGCGCGTGCGTGTCGGGCGTATCGTCGGCGATGATACGGATCACGAAACTCTGTTCCCGTGTGATGTTGCCGGTCGCGCGATCGCGCCATTGGCCGTGCGTGTCCCAGTACGTGAAGCCGTCGGGGAAGCGCGGCGTGACGGTGTCGGCGAGGAACGCGGCGCGTTCCGCATCGGTGACGGGGCCGCGTCCCGCGATGTCGCGTCCGAACAGCAGGTCGGCCTGCAACATGCGGCTCGCGCCCGGCTGCGTGCAGGCCGGCTGCGCGCCGGCGACGGGCGAGGGTGGCGCCGCGCAACCGGCGAGCAGCGCGATCGCCACGGCGGCGATCAGCGGCCGCGCGCGGCGCCGCCACATTGCAGCCCATAGCGGCCGCATTTGCTCATTTCGCGTCCGACGACCTCCGTGCGCGCAAAACGCTGCGCGCTCAACCACTTGCGTGCTTGTTCGGCGGGTTATCAACAGGGCTGTCAACATAATCTGGGGATAACCCTAGGTCGGTTCGCTGGCGCCTGGCGCGCGGTCAGTGCTGCCGTTTCGCGTGCGCGAGATGCATGCCGAGCGTGCCGGGGTCGGTGTTCGTGCCCGACAGCAGCACGCCGACGCGCTTGCCCTGCAGCGTTTCGCGCAGCGGGCCGAGCAGCGCGGCGAGCGCGGCTGCGCAAGCCGGTTCGACCGACAGCTTCAGGTGTGAGAACAGGAACAGCATCGCGGCGCGCAGCGCGTCGTCGGACACGGTCACGATGCGGTCGACGTGGCGCCGGCACAGCTGGTAGCTGTATTCCTCGGTGTGCGGCGCCATCAGCGAATCGGCGATCGTCTGCATCGCGCTCATCTTGATCGTGTGATTCGCCGCGAAGCTGCGGCTCATCGCGTCGGCGCCTTCCGGTTCGACGCCATACACGTGCACGCGCGGATTCGCGAGCCGCAGCGCGGTCGCCATGCCGGCCGCGAGCCCGCCGCCGCCGATCGGCACGATCACCGCGTCGAGGTCGGGCGTCTGCGTCGCCCATTCGTAGCCGAGCGTCGCGGTGCCGAGGATCGTGTGATAGCCGTTGAACGGATGGATGAAGAAGCGGCCTTCCTCGGCCTCGATCCGCCGCACGAGATCGAACGCCTGCGATGCGCTGCCCGCGAGCACGACTTCCGCGCGGTACTGCTTGCACTGCGCGATGCGCGACGGGCTCGCGGTATGGAACATCACGACCTTCGCACTGCTGCCGAGCCGCATCGCCGCATACGCGACGGCTGCCGCATGATTGCCGGCCGACACGCAGGTGACGCCGGCATCCTTGCGTGCCTCGTCGAGCGCGAGCAGGTGCGTGAATGCGCCGCGCGCCTTGAAGCTGCCGCTTGCCTGCAGCAGTTCGAACTTGAAGTTGACGTGCGTGCCCTCGAGGGACGGCAGGTCGGCGCGTTCGAACACGGGCGTTCGCGCGACCCAGGGCGACAACGCGAAATGCTGCGCGGCGATTTCGTCGAGCGTCGGAATCGGCTCGCCGTCGATCGTCGTATGGGCAGTGCCCTGCTGTTCAGTCGACATGACGTGGCGGGTGGCGGAGTGGGCCGGCCCGCACACGCGGGCCGGCGTGGCGGGAGGCAGTCAGTGCGCGTCGACCGACATGCTGCGGATGAACTTGCGCAGGAACTGCTCGCAGCCGGCGAGCTGCGCGAGCTCGACATATTCGTTCGGCTTGTGCGCCTGCTCGATATTGCCGGGCCCGCACACGACGCTCGGGATGCCCGCGCGTTCGAACAGGCCGGCTTCGGTGCCGTACGCGACCTTGCGCTTGTCCTGGTCGGCGGTCAATGCGCGCACGAGCTGCGTGATCGCGGCCTGTTCGGTCGCGTCGAGGCCGGGCGCCGCGGCGATCTTCGAGAACTCGATCGCGGCATTCGGATGCTCGCGAAGCATCTGCGGCAGCAGCGTTTGCTGCGCATACGCTTCGATGCGCGTGAAGATCTGCTCGGGATCGAGCGTCGGCAGGTTGCGGAACTCGAAGTCGAACCGGCATTCGGCCGGCACCGTGTTGATCGCGTTGCCGCCCTGGATCGTGCTCGTCTGCGCGGTCGTGAACGGCACGTCGTACAGCTCGTCGAACGGGCCTTCGGCGCGGAAGCGCTCGGCGATGTCGCGGATGTGGCAGATGAGGCGCGCCGCGTACTCGATCGCGTTGAGCCCCTTCGGCGTCAGCGACGAATGCGCCGCGTGGCCGCGCACGCAGCAGCGGTACGCGTTGATGCCCTTGTGCGCGATGATCGGCCGCATGCTGGTCGGCTCGCCGACGATGCAGCCGGACGGTTGCACGCCGCGCTTGACGAGGTCGGCGATCATCAGCGGCGCGCCCGCGCAGCCGATTTCCTCGTCGTAGGAGAGTGCGAAATGGATCGGCTTCGCGAGCTTCGTCGCCTGCATTTCGGGCAATAGCGCGAGCGCCGTGCCGATGAAACCCTTCATGTCGCAAGTGCCGCGGCCGTACAGGCGGCCGTCGCGGATTTCCGGCGCAAACGGGTTGCTGTCCCATTGCTGGCCGTCGACCGGCACGACGTCGGTATGCCCGGACAGCACGATGCCGCCGTTCGTCGAGCCGTCGTGCGCGGGCACCGTCGCGAACAGGTTTGCCCAGCCTTCGCGCGGATCGTGCGTGATCGTCGACGCGATGCCTTTCGCGGCGAGCGCGTCGCGCACCGTTTCGATCAGGCCGAGATTCGGCACGCGGCTCGTCGTGTCCATCGACACCAGTTGCTTGACCCAGGGCAGGCCGATCAGCGATGCGTCGCCTTGGGTTGCGGCGGACGGCGCCGTCGCGTCGAGAGTGGACATGGCAAAACTCCGTCTGATGAATGGGAAAATCATACTCAAAAACGCGGCGGCCCGCCTGCGCCGGGCGCGGTGCGGTGCAGCATCGCCGCGGCCTTCAGCGCACCGCGGCGGCCGCTCCCTGCTTCGGCGCGAGCGCGCGCAGCGTTTCCTTGATCGTCGACACGCGGATCGCGAGATCGGGCGAGCGCGTCTCGATGCGCAGCTTGTCCTGGCCCGCGAGCTTGATGTGCCGGTGCTTCTGCACCATGTCGATGATCCGCATCGGATCGATCGGCGGATTCGGCTCGAATTGCAGCCCGATCGCTGCTTCGCTCGCGTCGATCTTCACGATGCCGAGCGGCTTCGCGGCGATGCGCAGCCGGTGCGTCTCGACGAGTGCGTGCGCCTGCGGCGGCAGCTTGCCGAAGCGGTCGATCAGTTCCTCCTGGATGCCGTCGATCGCGTCGCCGTGCTCGCAGTTCGCGAGACGCTTGTACAGCGACAGCCGCTCCTGCACGTCCGCGCAGTAGTCGGCCGGCAGGATCGCGGGCGCATGCAGGTTGATTTCCGTCGTCGCGGCGAGCGGCGCGGTGAGGTCGGGCTCCTTGCCGTTCTTCAGCGCCTTCACCGCGTCGTTCAGCATGTCCGTATAAAGCTGGAAGCCGATCTCGTGGATCTCGCCCGACTGCTTGTCGCCGAGCACTTCGCCGGTGCCGCGGATCTCGAGGTCGTGCATCGCGAGATAGAAGCCCGAGCCGAGTTCCTCCATCTGCTGGATGGCCTCGAGCCGGCGCTGCGCCTGTTTGGTCAGCGCCTGCGGATCGTGGACCAGCAGGTACGCATAGGCCTGGTGATGCGAGCGGCCGACGCGGCCGCGCAACTGGTGGAGCTGCGCGAGGCCGAACTTGTCCGACCGGTGCATGATGATCGTGTTCGCGCTCGGCACGTCGATGCCGGTCTCGATGATGGTCGTGCACAGCAGCACGTTCGCGCGCTGCGCGACGAAATCGCGCATCACGCGCTCGAGCTCGCGCTCGTGCATCTGGCCGTGCGCGATCACGATGCGCGCTTCGGGCACGAGTTCCTCGAGCATCGCCTTGCGGTTCTCGATCGTCTCGACCTCGTTGTGCAGGAAATACACCTGGCCGCCGCGCTTCAGCTCGCGCAGCATCGCCTCGCGGATCACGCTTTCTTCCTCGCGGCGCACGAAGGTCTTGATCGCGAGCCGCTTCTGCGGCGCGGTCGCGATCACCGAGAAATCGCGCAGCCCTTCGAGCGCCATCCCGAGCGTGCGCGGGATCGGCGTCGCGGTGAGCGTCAGCACGTCGACTTCCGCGCGCAGCGCCTTCAGCGCTTCCTTCTGGCGCACGCCGAAGCGGTGTTCCTCGTCGATGATCACCAGGCCGAGGCGCTTGAACTGCACGTCCGACGACAGCAGCTTGTGCGTGCCGATCACGATGTCGACGCTGCCTTCGTTGATCTGCGCGATCGCCGTGTTGACTTCCTTCGCGGTCTTGAAGCGCGACAGCTCGACGATCCGCACCGGCCAGTCCGCGAAGCGGTCGACGAAGGTCTGCGTGTGCTGCTCGGCGAGCAGCGTGGTCGGCGACAGCAGCGCGACCTGCTTGCCGCCCATCACCGCGATGAACGCGGCGCGCAGCGCGACCTCGGTCTTGCCGAAGCCGACGTCGCCGCACACGAGGCGGTCCATCGGCTTGCCGCTCGTCATGTCGCCGATCACGGCCGCGATCGCGGCAGCCTGGTCGGGCGTTTCCTCGAAGCCGAAGCTTTCCGCGAATTTCACGTAGTCGCGCGGGTCGAGCGCGAACGCGTGGCCTTCGCGGGCCGCGCGGCGCGCGTACAGGTTCAGCAGCTCGGCGGCCGTGTCGCGGATCTGCTGCGCGGCCTTGCGCTTCGCGCGCTCCCACTGGCCGGAGCCGAGCGCGTGCAGCGGCGCGCTGTCGGGATCGGCGCCGCTGTAGCGCGAGATCACGTGCAATTGCGCGACGGGCACGTAGAGCTTGCTGTCGCCCGAGTATTCGAGATGCAGGAATTCGGTCTCGCCTTCGCCGAGATCCATCGACACGAGGCCCATGTAGCGGCCGATGCCGTGCTGCGCGTGGACAACCGGGTCGCCGACCTTCAGCTCCGACAGGTCGCGCACCATCGCGTCGACGTTGCTGGCCTGTTCCTGCCGGCGGCGGCCCGCGCGGCGGCCGAGCGCGCCGTACAGCTCGGTTTCGGTGACGATCGCGTAGCCTTCGCCCGGCACCGCGAAGCCGTTCGCGAGCGGCGCGACGCCGAGCGCGAAGCGTTCGTCGCTCGCGAGCCAGCCCGCGAAGTGGTCGTTCGACACCGGCCGCAGATGGTGCTCGGCGAGCAATTGCAGGATCGTCTCGCGGCGGCCGGCCGATTCGACGGTCAGCAGCACGCGCTTGCCCGACGATTCGACGAACGTACGCAGCGACGCGAGCGGATCGTCGGAATGCCGGTCGACGGTGAGCTCGGGCAGCGCGGTCGCCCAGCCGCCGGCCGGTTGAGCGGGCAGCACGACGCGTGCGAACGGCTTCGCGAACGCGAAGAAATCCTCGTCGGACAGGAACAGGCGCTGCGGCTCCAGGATCGGCCGCTCGCGATCGTGCGACAGGAACGCGTGGCGCTGCTTCGTATCGGCCGTGAAGCGGCGGATCGAGGCTTCGAGATCGCCGGTGAACACGAGGTGCGCGTCCTGCGGCAGGTAGTGGAACAGCGTGGCCGTTTCGTCGAAGAACAGCGGCAGGTAATACTCGATGCCGGCCGACGGCACGCCGTTGCCGATGTCCTTGTAGATCGGCGCGCGGCTCGGGTCGCCTTCGAAGGTCTCGCGCCAGCGGCTGCGGAAGGCCGTGCGCGCGGCTTCGTCGAACGGGAACTCGCGGCCGGGCAAGAGGCGCACGTCGCGCACCGGGTAGAGGCTGCGCTGCGTGTCGGGGTCGAACGCGCGGATCGAGTCGACCTGGTCGTCGAACAGGTCGATCCGGTACGGCAGCGGCGAGCCCATCGGGTACAGGTCGATCAGCGAGCCGCGCACGCAGTATTCGCCGGGCCGCACGACCTGGCTCACGTGCTCGTAGCCGGCCAGCGTGAGCTGCGCCTTCAGCTTCGCCTCGTCGAGCCGTTCGCCCTGCGCGAACGCGAACGTGTACGCGGCCATGAACGACGCGGGCGGCATCCGGTACAGCGCGGTGGTCGCGGGCACGAGCAGGATGTCGCAGCGGCCTTCGCCGAGATCGTGCAGCGTCGCGAGCCGCTCGGACACGAGGTCCTGGTGCGGCGAGAACGTGTCGTACGGCAGCGTTTCCCAGTCCGGCAGCAGGCGCACGCGCGCATCGGGCGAGAAGTAGCGGATTTCCTGCGAGAGCCGCTGTGCGTCGACCGCGTTCGCGCAGATCACCGCGAGGAGCGGCACGTCCCGGCGGTTGTCGGCGAGATAACGGGCGATGGCGAGCGCGTCGGCGGAACCGTGCGCGCCGTCGAAGGCAAAGCGCTGGCCGGGTTTGACGCGGGCAACGGGCGAGGCGGACAGGGTGGAAGCGTTATCTGGCATAGGGACGGCAGGGGTGGCGTGCACGGGCGCATCGCGGTGCGCCGGTCGAGACGAAAGACCTATTATAAAATCCGCTTCTCGATTTCATCTTTCCGGCGTTTCCTTTCGTGACTCCCCGACTTTTCGCCCTGATTCCCTGTGCCGGCACGGGCAGCCGTTCCGGCTCGGCCGTGCCGAAGCAATATCGCACGCTGGCCGGCCGCGCGCTCCTGCATTACACGCTCGCCGCGTTCGACGCGTGCAGCGAATTCGCGCAGACGCTCGTCGTCCTCGCGCCCGACGATTCCCATTTCGACGCGCGCCGCTTCGCGGGCCTGCGCTTCGCGGTGCGCCGCTGCGGCGGCGGCTCGCGGCAGGCGTCGGTGCTGAACGGGCTGCTCGGGCTGGCCGAATTCGGTGCGACCGATCACGACTGGGTGCTCGTGCACGATGCCGCGCGCCCGGGCATCACGCCGGAGCTGATCCGCACGCTCGTCGCGACGCTGAAGGACGACCCGGTCGGCGGTATCGTCGCACTGCCGGTGGCCGATACGCTCAAGCGCGTGCCGGCCGGCGGCGATGCGATCGCGCGCACCGAGTCGCGCGATTCACTGTGGCAGGCGCAGACGCCGCAGATGTTCCGCATCGGCATGCTGCGCGACGCGATCCTGCGCGCGCAGCGCGAAGGGCACGACCTGACCGACGAAGCGAGCGCGATCGAATGGGCGGGCCACACGCCGCGCGTCGTGCAGGGCAGCCTGCGCAACTTCAAGGTCACGTATCCGGAAGATTTCGCGCTCGCGGAAGCGATTCTCGCGCGCTCCGCGAACGCTTCCTGACTTTCACCCCATCTCAATCGGAACACGCATGGATTTCAGAATCGGACAAGGCTACGACGTGCACCAGCTCGTCCCGGGGCGCCCGCTCATCATCGGCGGCGTGACGATTCCGTACGAGCGCGGCCTGCTCGGCCACTCGGACGCGGACGTGCTGCTGCACGCGATCACCGACGCGCTGTTCGGCGCGGCGGCGCTCGGCGACATCGGCCGCCATTTCTCCGACACGGACGCGGCGTTCAAGGGCGCGGACAGCCGCGTGCTGCTGCGCGAATGCGTTGCCCGCGTCAAGGCGGCCGGCTTCGCGATCCAGAACGTCGACAGCACCGTGATCGCGCAGGCGCCGAAGCTCGCGCCGCATATCGACGGGATGCGCGCGAACATCGCGGCCGATCTCGGGCTGCCGCTCGACCGCGTGAACGTGAAGGCGAAGACCAACGAGAAGCTCGGTTATCTCGGCCGCGGCGAGGGCATCGAGGCGCAGGCCGCCGCGCTGCTGGTCAGGCAGGGCGGCTGACGCCCGGTTGTGGCGGCGCGCGGCTCGTTCCGCGCGCGGTGGTGCTGCGGAAATGAAAATGCCACGCTGATGCGTGGCCATTTTCGTTTGGGGCGACCGCCACCCCGGCACGGTTGCCGGTCGCGCGGCGAAACCGCTCATGCAGCCGTTTACTCGCCTTCGGCGGCGATCACCTGCGCGGCGGCGTTGATCACCGACGCGATGCGGCCGACGTCGCGCAACTGCGTGACGGTCATCCCTTGCTCGTTCTTCAGCAGCGCATAGTGCGACTTCACGCAGAAGTGGCACTTGCCGACGATCGACGCGGCGAGCGCGTACATCTCGAACTTGCGCTTGTCGACGCCGCCGTGCGTCGCGTACGCGCCCATCCGCAGCTCGGCGCGCTGCGTCTTCAGGTCGGCGTCGTCGGCCATCTCGACATACGGATACCAGGTGTTGTTCATCCCCATCAGCGCGGCTGCCGTCAGCACGGCGTTCGTCTCTTCGGGCGACAGTACGCCGGCTTCGCGGATCGTCTTCACGAGCACCGTGCTCTTCGCCGCGATCGCCGCCGCCAGCGCGACGCCGACCGCATCGGTGCCTTCGAGCGACGAGCGCGAGATCGTGCCGTCGAGGTTCAGGCGAATGTCCTTCGCGTAGTCGGGAATACGTGCCTTAATCGAGTCGATGAATTCCATTGATATCTCCTATGGGTTGGCCGTTAAAAAAGCCCGCAGGCAGGACGTGCGCCGCGGGCTTCGTGCATCGATGCGCTTACAGCGTTGCGCCGCCGACTGCACGGTTGCACGGGCACAGTTCGTCCGTTTGCAGGCCGTCCAGAATGCGCAGGACTTCTGCCGGGCTGCGGCCGACGTTCAGGTTGTTCACCGAAACGTGCTGGATCGTGTTGTCCGGATCGACGATGAACGTTGCACGCAGGGCCACGCCGGCTTCCTTGTCGCGCACGCCGAGCTGGTCGATCAGCTCGCCCTTGACGTCGCCGAACGAGTAGTGGTTCAGCTTGTCCAGGTCCTTGTGCTCACGGCGCCATGCGAGTTTGACGAATTCGTTGTCCGAGCTGCCGCCGAGCAGGATGGCGTCGCGCTCTTCGAACTGCTTCGTGAGCTTCGCGAACTCGACGATTTCCGTCGGGCACACGAACGTGAAATCCTTCGGATAGAAGTAGATGATCTTCCACTTGCCCGGGAACGACGCTTCGGTGACGGTCTCGAACGCCGACTGGCCGTTTTCCTCGTGATTGTTGAAGCCCGGCTTCGCGGCTACGACGGTGAAAGCTTCGAGTTTATCGCCCACGGTTTTCATGCGGATACTCCTGTATGAGTTGGGAAGAAGGCTGAGTCAAGCTACCTCGGTGCTGCAACGATGGTGTGACAGCATGCGGCAAACTATAACACTATTAATAATATGCTTCAATAGATTTTAACTAACGATTTTCATAGTTTTTTTCAACCGGATCGATAGTGTGGGGCGCGAGAAGCGTGCGCGAGCGCGTCACGCGGTCGTACGCGCCTTGCCGGCGCCGGGGAATTCGAGCGTGACTTCGAGGCCCGCTTCGGGGTTGCGGTTGCGCAGTCGCAGCGCGCCGCGATAGCGGCCGACGAGCCGCAGCACGATCGCCATCCCGAGGCCCGTGCCGTCCGCCTTGGTGCGCGCGGTGTCGACGCGATAGAACGGCCGCATCACGAGCGGCAGCTGATCTTCGGGGATGCCGGGGCCTTCGTCGCTCACCGACAGCTCGACGCGCGCGTGCGATATGCGCGTCTCGAGCGTGATGCGCGAGATGCCGTCCTGCTTGCTCTGGCCGTACTTGCGCGCGTTCTCGACGAGATTGCCGATCACGCGGCGCATGTCGGTCTCGTCGGCTTCGATGACCGCGCTCGGCGCGAGCCGCGTGCGGATCTCGACGCCGTCCTCGCTCGCTATGCGCGCGGCAACTTCCTGCGCGATCGACGACAGGTCGACGGGCTCGGGCTTGCGCTGCGACGGGCGTGCGTAGTCGATGAAGGCGGCGATGATGCGGTCCATCTGCTCGATGTCGTCGACCATCGCGTCCTTGGTTGCCTGGTCGGACGGGCTCATCTCGGTTTCGAGGCGCAGCCGCGCGAGCGGCGTGCGCAGGTCGTGCGAGATGCCCGCGAGCATCAGCGCGCGGTCGGCCTCGAGCTGTTCGAGGTCGCGCACCATCTGGTTGAAGCTGCGATTGGTGTCGGCCGCGACGCCCATCCCGCGCTCGGGCAGCGGTTCGGGCGCCTGGCCCGAGCCGACCTGGCGCGCGGCGAGCGCGAGCCGCGAGAACGGCCGGTTCACGAGGCTCGTGATGAACGCGGAGCCGAACAGCGACAGCGCGAGCGCGAACAGCCCCCAGCCGGCCCACTGCAGGCCCGTGACGTTGTCGAGCTGGTCGCGATCGAGCGCGACCCAGTAATCGTCGTCGTCGATCTTGAAGCTGATCCACACGCCGGGAATGTCGTTGACCGACTGCGCGATCACGGTATCGTCGCCGAGGCGGCTGCGGATGTCGTGCTCGATCAGGCGATTCAGCGATTCGTCGGGCTGCAGCTTGAACTTGTCGGTTTTCTCGCGCGGGTAAACGCGCACGCCCTCGTTGCTCTCGAGATCCTGCAGCAGCGCACGCCGCAGATCGGGATCGGAATAGAGCAGGGCGGTTCGCGTGAGCTTCACGACCGCGACGAGCTGCAGCGCGACGCGCTGCGCACGCGGCTCGCGCTCGATCACGCGAAAGCTCTGAAACCACGCGGCGAGACTGACCGAGATCAGCAGCGCGATCAGCAGGAAGGTGCGCCAGAACAGCCCGCCGAACGCGAGCTGCAGGAGGCGCCGGTCAATACGCATGGGACGGGCCGTGGGCGGGCGAAACCGGAAAAGAAAAAATCAGGCGGCGCCGTCCGGAATGAACACGTAACCGAGGCCCCAGACGGTCTGGATGAAACGCGGGCTGCCCGGATCCGGTTCGATCAGCTTGCGCAGGCGCGAGATCTGCACGTCGAGGCTGCGGTCGAACACTTCGTATTCGCGGCCGCGCGCGAGCTCCATCAGCTTCTCGCGCGACAGCGGCTGGCGCGGATGGCGCGCGAACACCTTCAGCACCGAGAACTCGCCGGTCGTCAGCGGAATTTCCTGGCCGGACTTCGTCAGCGTGCGCGTCGCGAGGTTCAGCGAGAACTCGCCGAACTCGAACACCTCGGTGGTTTCGGACGGTGCGCCCGGCAGTTCGGCCGGCGCCTGGCGGCGCAGCACCGCGTGAATGCGCGCGACGAGTTCGCGCGGGTTGAACGGCTTCGGCAGGTAATCGTCGGCGCCCATCTCGAGGCCGACGATGCGATCGACGTCCTCGCCCTTCGCGGTGAGCATGATGATCGGCGTGCGGTCGTTGCTGCCGCGCAGGCGGCGGCAGATCGACAGGCCGTCCTCGCCCGGCAGCATCAGGTCGAGCACGAGCAGGTCGAAGCGCTCGCGTACCCAGAGCTTGTTCATCGCGGTCGCGTTTTCCGCGACATATACGTTGAAACCCTGCTCGCCGAGATAGCGGCGCAGCAGATCGCGCAGGCGTGGGTCGTCGTCGACGACGAGAATCTTGGAGGGGTTTTTCGTTTCCATGATCGGCATCTTATCGCGAATGGGAATTGGCGCACGGCCGCGAATTTTCGCGCGTTACAGTCGGTTACAAAATTTACCCGTAGTGTCGCGCGGAGTAAAGGCAGGCTATAGAGATTCCTTTACTCGAAGCCGAAGTTCGGTAGATACTCCCCTGCATTCCATCTTTCATCTTTGCACACCCGAATTCCGCAGGGTTTTTCAAGTACCAGAGGTAGCCGGTTGCCGCGTGACGAAGGGAACAAATCGACCAAAGAAGCGAGGACGGTCATGCGATCTGCCCGGATTGCACTGATGCTGACGATCGCGCTTGCCGGTCCGTATGCGTCGAACTTCGCGTATGCGCAGCGCCCCGAGCAGGGGGCGCCGTCGCGCAAGCTGCCGCGCGGCAAAACGCAGCAGCCCGATCGTGCCGCCGAGACGACGGTCCGTTCCGCCGTGCCTCCCGATCTCGAGCAGCGCCGCCGCGACGGGCACATGACGCCCGAGGAGCGCCACCTTTTGCGCCAGCACATCGAAGACGCCGTCCGCGAGCTGTACAAGCGCTGACGCGTGCCGTCCTCGACCTGCGCGGAACACGCCGCGCCGAAAAAATTCGTAGCACTTTTTCCGTCAACTTTCGCCTGCCGATTGCCGTTGTACCGGCATCCGCACCGCCGGTGCGTTCCGGGAGTCCATGACGATGAAAGCGAACGCTGCCGCACCGGCGCCGTCGCCGGCGATGCAGTCGGCGCTCGACGCCGACGATGCGCTGTTTTTCCTGAGCCGCACCGGTTTCTCTCCCGCGCCCGCCGAGGTCGCGCGCATCGTCGGCATGACGCGCGCGCAGGTCGTGGCCGACACGCTCGGCAACGTTCGCCGCGAACCCGTCACGGCGTGGCCCGACTGGATCGCCGAGCTGCCGCCGACGCGCGCGCAGCGCCAGGCGCTGACTCCCGACATGCGGCGCGACGAGCAGCGCGAGCGCGATCGCCGCTACGAGGCGTTGCGCGCGGCGTGGGTCAACGAGATGGTCGTGACGCCGTCGCCGCTGACCGAGCGCATGACGCTGTTCTGGCACGGGCACTTCACGTCGGGGCAGGACAAGGTGCCTTATCCGCAAACGATGGCCGCGCAGAACGCGCTCTTTCGCCGCGAGGCGCTCGGCAACTTCGGCACGCTGCTGCACGCGGTCGCGAAGGACCCGGCGATGCTGCAGTATCTCGACGGCGCGAGCAATCGCAAGGGGCGCCCGAACGAGAATTTCGCGCGCGAGGTGATGGAGCTGTTCACGCTCGGCGAAGGGCATTACACGCAGTACGACGTGACCGAAGCCGCGCGTGCGATGACGGGCTGGACGATCGATCCCGATACGCTGCGCTTCGAGGTGCGGCCAGAATGGCACGACGCGGGCGACAAGACGATTCTCGGCGAGACGGGGCCGTTCGACGGCGACGGCTTTGTCGACATCCTGCTGAAGCGGCCCGGCACCGCGCGCTTCGTCGTCGGCAAGCTGTGGCGCGAGTTCGTGTCCGATACGCCCGACGCGGGCGTGCTCGATCTCGTGGCCGAGCGGTTTCGCTCGAGCGGCTTCGATATTCGCGCGGCGCTCGCCGCGCTGTGGTCGACCGACGCGTTCTGGGATCCACGCAACCGCGGTGTGCTCGTCAAGTCGCCGGCCGAGTTCGTCGTCGGGTCGGTGCGGCTGTTCGACGTCGCGTACGGCGATCCGCAGATGCTCGCGAACACCGTGCGCACGCTCGGGCAGAACCTGTTCTATCCGCCGAACGTGAAGGGCTGGCCGGGCGGCGCGCTGTGGATCAACAGCGCGACGCTGCTCGCGCGTAAGCAGTTCGTCGAGCAACTGTTCCGCGCGACGGAGACGGCCGGCATGCGGCCGCCGACGCATCCGATGGCGCCGCCGCCGAACGCGCGTGCGCAAGCGATGCCGGTGGCCGACACGGCGTCCGCTGCGGGCATGCGCGGCGCGCCGGCCAAGCCCGCGCGCGGCGGCCTGCGTTTCGATCTCGAACGCTGGCTTGCGCAATATCGTGCGCGGCCGCAGGCGATCGCGGGATTGTCGACCGAGCTTCAGCTTCAGCACGCGGTGCTGCCGGTGTCGCCGGTCGCGGCGATCGACACGGATTCGACCGGCAGCGCGTATCTCGAAGCGCTGCTGATGGATCCGGCCTATCAACTGAAATGATGCAAACGAAGACGAATCGGAGCGCCGGTGCGGCAAAGGTGCCGGGCGGCGAACCAAAGGATGTGCGATGAACCGACGTGATTTTCTGACGCTGACGGGCGCCGCTGCCGCGGCGGGCGTGTCGATGTGGCAGTCGCCCGCGCTGGCGGCCTCGGTGGCGCCGGCCGGCAGGCAACCGGCGGCCGGGTATGCGAACGTGCTGATCCTCGTCGAGCTGAAGGGCGGCAACGACGGCCTCAACACGGTGGTGCCGTATGCGGACCCGCTGTACTACCAGTTCCGGCGCGGCATCGGCATCAAGCGCGAGCAGGTGCTGCAACTTGACGCGCACACCGGGCTGCACCCGTCGCTCGCGCCGCTGATGCCGCTGTGGCGTGACGGGCAGGTCGCGGTCGTGCAGGGCGTCGGTTATCCGCAGCCGAATCTGTCGCATTTCCGCTCGATCGAGATCTGGGATACCGCGTCGCGTTCGGACCAGTACCTGCACGAAGGCTGGCTCACGCGCACGTTCGCGCAGGCGCCGGTGCCGCCCGGTTTCGCGGCGGACGGCGTCGTGCTCGGCAGCGCCGAGATGGGGCCGCTCGCGAACGGCGCGCGCGCGATCGCGCTCGTCAATCCCGCGCAGTTCATCCGTGCGGCCCGGCTCGCCGAACCGTCGTCGCTGCGCGAGCAGAACCCGGCGCTTGCGCACATCATCGACGTCGAGAACGACATCGTGAAGGCAGCCGACCGGCTGCGCCCGCGCGGCGGGATGCGTGAATTCAGGACGGCGTTTCCGGCCGGCGCGTTCGGCACGTCGGTCAAGACCGCGATGCAGGTGCTGGCCGCATGCGAAGCGTCCGGGCCCGGTGCGCAGGATGGCGTCGCGGTGCTGCGCCTGACGCTCAACGGCTTCGACACGCACCAGAACCAGCCGGGGCAGCAGGCCGCGCTGCTCAAGCAGTTCGCGGAAGGAATGAGCGCGATGCGCGGCGCGCTGATCGAACTCGGGCGCTGGAACCAGACGCTCGTGATGACGTATGCGGAATTCGGGCGGCGCGTGCGCGAGAACCAGAGCAACGGCACCGATCACGGCACGGCCGCGCCGCATTTCGTGATGGGCGGCCGCGTGGCGGGCGGCCTGTACGGCGCGCCGCCGGCGCTCGGGCGGCTCGACGGCAACGGCAACCTGCCGGTCGCGGTCGATTTCCGCCAGCTCTACGCGACGGTGCTTGGCCCGTGGTGGGGGCTTGATGCGACGCGCGTGCTGCAGCAGCGATTCGACACGCTGCCGTTGTTGAAGGCGTAATGCGTCAGGTTCAGCGCCGGCGTGCGGCGCGCCACGCGATCCACAGCTTGCGGATCGGCGTCAGCGCGATGCGCTGGTGCAGCACCTGGTAGCCGTCGCGCTCGATTTCGTCGAGCAGCGAGCCGGCCAATGCGATCTGCGCGCGCAGCGTGCGCTGAGTGCGGCGTTCGGGGGCGGGGATTGCTGCATCGGCCGCCGCGAGCGCTTCGCGCGCACGCGCCGTCTGGAATTGCAGCAACTCGGTGAAGGCAGGGCTGTAGCGGCGGTTCAGCAGATCGGCCGCGGTCACGTTGTAGCGCTGCAGTTCGTCGATCGGCAGGTAGATGCGGCCGTGGCGCGCGTCGTTGCCGAGTTCCTGCACGAATTGCGCGAGCATCAGCGCGTGGCCGGCGTCCGCGGCCCACGGC
The DNA here is from genome assembly GCF_049805555.1 of Burkholderia sp. DN3021. Taxonomy (NCBI): domain Bacteria; kingdom Pseudomonadati; phylum Pseudomonadota; class Betaproteobacteria; order Burkholderiales; family Burkholderiaceae; genus Burkholderia; species Burkholderia sp. DN3021. Next base: position 53,572 of record NZ_JBNCAB010000048.1, read on the forward strand.
TGCGGGTCGGCCGGGTTCGCGGCGCTGGCGCGCGCGACCAGCGACGCGAAGGTGCCGCCGACCTGCGCGATGTAGCGCTGCAGGTTCGCGAAATCGAGGTAGCGCGCCTGTTCGAGGTCCATCCCGTAACCGTTGACGAGCGTGCGCAACGCGTCGGCCTCGGCGGCGATCGCCGGATGATGCCGCGCGATCGCCTTCGTGACGGGGTGCGACGGCTGAGCGTCGGCCAGTGCCGCGAGTTCCTTGTGCCACCACGCGAGCTTCGTGTGGCCGACGGTCGGGTCGCTGGTTTCCTTGACGGTCTCCTCGAGTTCGCGGCGCAGCGCGAAGAGGGCCGTGAGGCGCGGCTGGACGGCGAACGGCGCCTGTCGCAACGCGTAGTAGACACTGGAGCCGGCGGGCGCGGCTTTCTGCTGACAGTAGTCGTCGAAATTCACGTGCGGAATCGGGTCGGGGGCGGTATCGGGGGACGTGCGGTTGCGCACCGCCGGAAGCATCAAGCGCGGCATTCTAGCACCGGCGCGTGAACCTCGCCGGTCGATGCAGACAATGCCGTGCGGATCGGGTAATATCTCGCGTTCGCCTGATCGGGCGCGCCGGTTTTGCATGTCGGCGCGATGGCCCGGGGCCGGTGCGCAACGCGCTGGCAGGTGATAGAGACACGCGTGAGTGGCGAAATTGGTAGACGCACCAGGTTTAGGTCCTGACGCCCGCAAGGGTGTGCCGGTTCGAGTCCGGCCTCACGCACCACACGCCATTCCGCCCCGCACCGGAACATGCAAAAAAATCCGCGACAGCCGATGCTTCGCGGATTTTTTCATTTTCACTCCCTGAACGGCGCGTCCGCATTGAACGTTTTCATGAAGCGAAACACCAATGCGGCGCGTGACCGCACTCCCAGCTTCGCGTAGATCGTCTTCAGGTACGAGCGCACGGTGAACTCGCTGATATGCAGGCGATCGGCAATCTGTTTGGTCAGGAAACCCATGCAGACCAACTGGACCACCTGCATTTCACGGCTGCTCAACAGCCTGCCGATGTCGATGCCGGACGGGTTGTCGCCGAGCGGCGCGGCATCCCGGCGGCGGCGTGCTTCGGCCACCAGCACATAGCGGTGCCCCTCGAATTCGAAGCGGACGATTTCACCTTCCGCACCGGCCGAGCGCGCGCCGTTCGTCTCGTCGATATCGCAATCGACTGGCCCCGCGCCGTCGGCGAGCAGCACACGGCACTTGCGTCCCGCGAGCTCGACTTCGCCGATCTCCCGGCCGACGAACGGCCGTTGCGCCCCGGCTGCCGGCCGATCGATCCAGAGCCTGCTCGCGTCGGGCAGCCGCTCGTCATCGGGTTGAGATACCGGCACGGAATGGCTCCCCCACGTTGTTGGCCGGGCCCGCCGCCACATGACTCTGCGCAACCCGTGAAGCACTGCATTCGTCACCCGATCTGCCGTGTCGGCGCGTCCTCGCGACAGGCGCGGCGCAGTCTCCGGAATTCGCGGTCCTGAGCAACGGGCAAGCGGAAACGATCCGTGGTCGGTCGCGCGCTACCCGTTCGGCCTTCCATCGCTGGAGCGCTCGACCGCGCGACGGTTTTCGCTGTTGCGATGCACCTGTCCGCCGCGGCTGCGACTTTTCCGTTGTGGCACAACGTCAGATGAAATGCAAGGCCGGCATCGCGCCACAAACGCACTACCCCAAATGGGTCAAGCCGGTGAATGGCGAGCGTTCGTATGTGCTTCTTCGGCGTCGCCTTAATACGGTTGTCCGTGCGAGTCAGCGCGACGAGGCGAATGCGAACGAATCGACTGCAACGGGCGATTTGCGAACGCAGGCGTTCCACTAGAGTGGGGTCAACGTGTCGGTCGACCGTGCGCCGGCTGCACTGCACGCCCGGTTTCCTGCTGTCCCGAATCGATCGCGGAGAAATGCAATGGATGAGCCCTTCGATGGCGACGTGGCGGACGAAGCCGGCACGACCGACGAGACGGATGCATTCGAGCGTTTCGACGAGCAGAGCGCCGACGAATCATTCGGCGACGAGTCATTCGACGACGAATCGTTCGACGAAAGCAGCGACTTCGCCGTCGATGCGCAAGAGAGCGATGCGGGCGAGGACCTGGCCGACGACGTGCATGGCGTCGACGACATGGCGCTTTGGAACGCATTCGAAGAAGAGCTGGCCGACGGACTCGACGCGGCGGACGACGATGAATTCATCGGACGATTGCTGGGCGGCATGGGGCGTGCGGCCGGCGTGGTCGGCCGCGGGTTGGGCAGGGCGGCAGGCGTCGCAGGGCAGGTCGGCGCGCTCGCCCGGCGTACGGACGACGTCGCGGGCCGGATCGGCAGCGTCGCGGACGCCGTCTCGCCGGCGGCTGTTGCCCTGGCAAGGCTGGCGCGCGTCGCAGGGGCGCCGGCCGCGGCCGACATGCTCGGTCGTGCCGGGTACGTCGCGCGACGTGTCGGCCGCGCCGCGCGTCAGACCCGACGTGCGGCCGGCTCGCTCGGCCAGGCGGCGGGCGGGGCTCAGGGCCTGTTCGGGCAGATCAGCCAGTTGCTGAGCCGGAGCGCCGGCGCGGACGAAGCCTTCGATGCGCTGGCGGACCTCTACGTCGAAGACGGCGTCGACGAAGCATTGCCCCCGATGGTCGGCCTGGCGGCTCGCACCGCCATACGCGGGCTGGGTTTTCGAAACGCCGCGCAACTGTCGGCCGCTGCGCGCCGCGCGCTGGTGCGAGGCGTCGCGGCCGCGGCGCGCGAGCTGGCGAGGTCGCGCTCGCCGCATGCAGTGCGCGCGTTGCCG